>NZ_JBLXXR010000013.1:0-70876 GCF_048513535.1 Rothia sp. CCM 9416
GAAGACCGAGGAGACAACCTTGACACCGTCGCGGGTCTTGATGAACTCCAGGGAGGGGCGGATGGTGTTGGCGGTGGTGTTAACCGCGCCGGAGACCATGCCGTCCACGATGCCCTTGTAGACCAGCATGGTGCCGAAGTAGGAGGGGTCCATCATGCGGTTCTGGGCGCCTTCCAGGGTCATACCCTTGTGGGCGCGCAGTTCGGCGTAGGTGGCGGCGAAGTCATCGGTGTAGGGGTTCTCGTCCAGGTCGATGATGGTAACACCGCGCTTGCCCTCTTCTGCCAGAGGCAGGTCGATGGATTCACGCTGGCAGATTTCGGCAATCTTGGCGGGGTTGCCAATCAGAACCAGGTCGCAGAAGTCACGGCGCACGATGATGGAGGCGGCGCGCAGGATACGGGGGTCGTAGCCTTCGGGCAGCACAATAGAGCGGCGGTCGCTGCGGGCCTTCTCGATCAGGTTGTGCAAGAAGCGCAGGGGGGTCATGGTGGCGGGGCGTTCCAGGTTGAGACGCTCAAAGAGTTCTTTTTCGTCTACGTTGCGGAACCATTCACCCAGGGCGGTAGCAATTTTACGGGGCTGGCCTAGGGCTAGCTGGCCGCGAATACGTGAGACGGCCCGGCCTGCCTTGAAGGTATCGAGCTGGGTGGAGAAGACCGGGAAGGGGGCCTTTTCAACCAGCTGGCCGATGGCGGTGTCGCCCTTGAGTTCACCGGCCAGGCCGCCGGTCAGGAGCATACCTGAGGGGGCCGGGAAGGTAGGGGAGAGGGCGGAGGCTAGGGTTGCGACCATGATGTCTGAGCGGTCGCCGGGGACAATAACGAAGTCTCCGTCGGTGAACTGGGAGAGGAAGTTGGAGACGGTCATGGCCGCGATTTTGATGTCGTGGATGTCGCGGTCCAGGAAGTCTTGGCTCATGCCGTCGTGCTCTAGGTTGAGGCTACCGGCAACTTCTGCCACGGTGGGCAGGGCGATTTCGGGTAGTTCGGGGAGCACGTAGACGGGGCGCTGGGAGGGGCCGCGCTTGACGTTCTTGAGGATTTCTTCGCGCAGTTCGGGGCGGGCGCGGTTGACCATGACGGCCAGGATGTCGACCTTGGCGGCGTGCAGTTCGGTGCGGGCTACATCGACTGCGTTGACGACGTCGGAGACGCTTGATTCCTGCGCGCCAACCACGGCGATAACCGGGGTGCCGAGGTCCTTGGCGAACTGGGCGTTAAGGTCGAATTCAACGGTTGCGGCGTTGTGGGCGAGCATGTCGGTGCCATCGACGATGATGACGTCGCAGTGCTTTGCCATGTCGGAGTAGATGGAAACGGCGATGGAGGACATTTCCTCGTGATCCCCGGATGCTAATAGTTCGCGGCATCGGTCCAGGGAGACACCGCCACGTGCCTGGTTTTCGGTCAGGTCGTATTTGGTGCGCAGTAGCCGGATGAGCGGGTCTTGCGCTTCGATCTCGCCGCTGAAGACGGGGCGGAAGAAGCCTACACGGTCGGTTTCTTTGACGAGGGAGTCAACGAGGCCGATAGCGATGAGGGACTTTCCGGAGCCCTGGTTCATGGCTGAGATATACATGCCGTTGGTCATATTTGGTCTACATCCTTGTGGCGTTTTTGGGTGGTGCGCGGTCCCTGGCGGGCTGGTGCGCACGGTGGCTGTATGCCACCTATCTTTACTTTCGAGTTTATTCCTTTGGGTGGGGTTTAAGGGCGGCAGGGCATGCGTTTGTGTGGTATCTCATGGGAGCTATTGTTTGCTGACAGTCTGTGACATAAAACCTGGGTGTGGTGGACTCTAAAGTGAGAGCAAAGATTATTACTGAGCCAGGAGGCTTTATGCTTGTTTTCCCCCGCCGATCGGCCCTGGGCCTTATGGCTACGCTGGCTCTGACTGCCTGCGGGACAGGCCAGAAAACCGCACAGAGTAGTAAGGCCGCAAGCGGTAACCAGGCCTCAGAAACCAGCCCAAGTGCTTCACCTGCGGGCGAGCAGTCGGTTGAAACAGGTGAGCGCACTGATTCTGGCTACCATCTGAACACTGTGCTTGAAGGCGCCCCAACTGTTACCCTCTACACCGACCTACAGTGCCCCTACTGTGCCCGCACTGACCCGACCTACCGTGAGGTAGCGCGCCGTCTGGCGGGCACCATGAACCTTACTGTGCGTCACTTCCCCCTGCCCATGCACGCAAACGCTCTTCCGGCTGCTCAGGCGGTACAGGCGGCGGAGAAGCAGGGTGCTTATATGGCCATGAGCGGGAAGATCTTTGAACATCAAACGGAGTGGAAGGGTCTTACGGATATCGCCCAGCTCACCGAGATTTTTACCGGCTATGCCCGGGAACTCAAGCTGAACACTGATCGTTTTATAGCCGACCTACCCGATGCCGCTGGCCTCAAACTTATTCAGGACGAATTCGAGGCAGGTAATGAGGTAGGCGTACACGGTACCCCCAGTTTCGTGATAGACGGGGTTCTGGTAGAGAAGGTTGATTCATCCACCAGCGCTGACCATATGGTAGCTGCCTTCACCGAGCAGGCAGGTCTCTAAAGAACTAGAAGCTACCGGTCTATGGGCTTAGAGTGGAGCTATGAAGATAGCCCTTTGCCAGATGCTCAGCACCCAGGACGTTGAACGTAACATCGCTACGATTCGTGAGTACACGGCACTGGCCGCCGCTCGTGGGGCGCGGCTAGTGGTTTTTCCCGAGGCCGCCATGCGGTGTTTTGGGGGGAGTCTCTACGATGCTGCCGCCCAGCACGAGTTCACTTTCCGGTCTGCTCTGGCTGAGATAGCCCGCGAACACTACCTCACCCTGGTTGCCGGGGGCTTTGCTCCGGTGGAACTATCCGATGAGTGGGATTTGAGGGTCTATAACAACCTTTATGCCTACGACCAGACCGGCACCGAGACTATCTACACTAAGGTTCATCTCTACGATGCCTTCGGGTTTAAGGAATCTGACGGGGTGAAAGCGGGGGAGAGTCTGCGAACTATCACTGTCGATGGCACGGTTATAGGGCTAGCTACCTGCTATGACCTTCGTTTCCCCAAGCTCTTTACGGAGTACGCGCGGGCAGGTGCCCAGGCAACTGTTGTGGCCGCGTCCTGGGCGGGCGGTGAAGGTAAGGTGGCCCAGTGGCAGGTGCTGACCACTGCCCGCGCTCTGGACTCTACCCAGTTTGTGCTGGCTGTTGATCAGGCCTCCCCTGCAAGCGCTGATGCCCGCGCCGATGTTACCCAGCCGCGCGGTGTTGGCTACTCTCGTGCAGTTGACCCTCTGGGCCTTACCCTGGTGGAGGCCGGTGAGGCACCGGAGATTCTGGTGGTTAACCTGGACCTGTCCCGGGTGGCTGACGCCCGGCAGTCTATCCCGGTGCTCACTAACGCTAAGCTGGGCTATTAGAAGGCTTATCCAAGGGTGCTCCTGAGGCTAAATCTCGCTGGGTGCTTTACCCACCAACTGGCTCGGGGCTGGCGCCTAAGGGAAGTTGGTGGGTAAAGCGCTGAGCTGGGGTACACGCCCCTTGAGTAATCCTTAAGATGTAGCGTCAGGAAGGGAAGCTATGGGTTTTTTCGATATTTTTTCAAGCAAGGATCCCGCCGGTCCGATTGAAGTGCAGCTCATGGCCACTGTCTACGGCAAGGTTCAGAGTGTGGGCTTTCGCTGGTGGACGGCGGGTATCGCTAAGCCCCTGGGGCTGGTGGGCTACGCTAAGAACCTGGATGATGGCTCAGTGGAGATTGTCGCCCAGGGGAGCCGGGCCGCGGTGGAGGGCCTCCTTGCTGAACTTAAATCGGGTGATACCGCTGGCCGGGTAGATCACCTGGACGCGGACATCACCCAGCCGGTTGGCAGTTACGATAATTTCGGTATCTATTAGGGGCACACACATGGGTCACTCCCACAGCCATCAACATTCGCATGCCGGAGGGCAGAACCTTAAGCGCCTGCGCCTTGTGGTGCTTATGGCCTGGTCGCTGGTTGCCTTCCAGCTGGTGGGGGCCTGGCTGACTGGCTCCCTGGCTCTGCTTTTTGATACCGTCCACGTTTTTACCGATGCCCTGGGGGTGAGTGTGGCCCTGGTGGCCACCCGCCTGGCTTTGCGCCCTGCCTCGGACCGGCACACCTGGGGTTTTCGCCGGGTGGAGGTTATCTCGGCTATGCTCCAGGCTACGGTCTTGCTGGGTGTTGGCCTGTTTGTTCTCTATGAGGCTATCCAGCGTTTTATGCACCCGGAAGAGATTCCGGGCCGCGAGGTCCTCTTTTTTGGTCTGGTGGGTCTGCTGGGTAACGTCATCATGATTGCGGTGTTGGTGGGCGGGGACCGCTCTAATTTCAACATGCGGGCGGCCTTTCTAGAGGTGCTTAACGATGCCCTGGGGTCGGTGGCGGTGATTATCTCTGCCCTGATTATTTGGCGCACCGGCTTCTATCAGGCCGATGCTCTTGTTGCCCTGCTGATTGGTCTGCTGATTATTCCGCGCACCGTCAAACTTTTCCGTGAGACGGTGAGTGTGCTCTTGGAGAGTACCCCGCCGGGCCTTGACCTGGAGCTGGTACGCAGTCACCTGCTGGGCCAGGAGCACGTTCTGGCGGTGCATGATTTGCACGCCAGTCAGATTTCTTCTGACCTGCCGGTGCTCACCGCCCATATTGTCTTGGATGATGAGTGCTTTACCTCCGGGCACACGGTGCAGATTTTGAAGAACCTGCAAACCTGTGTTGCCGAGCATTTTGAGGTCTCTATTGAGCACTCCACCTTCCAGCTGGAACCGCAGGGCTTTTCCGCCGACGAAGACCTGCGTCACTTGCACTAGGGGCTAGCGGGCCTATTACCTCTTCACCGGTAGGCGGTGCGCCCGCTAGCTCTGTAAGCTAGTGGGCATGTCACGCGCTATCCAGCTTTCCTTCTCGGGGCTTTCGGCCTCTGTTGCCCGCGACGGGTTTTCAGACACCGGCTACATCCTAGAAATCGGTGGGGCCGAACAGTCCCACGTTGATCTGGGGCGGCCCAGCTATATCTTCTATGAGTACCTGCGCCGTATCGGCAACCTCGCCGACGTGCTAGCCCCAGCCGGTCAGCCCATCACCGCCGCCCACTTAGGGGCCGGTGCCCTGACCCTGGTGCGCTACCTGCAAGCCACCCGACCCGGTTCCCGCCAACTGGCTGTGGACATTGAGCGCGAACTTCCCAGCTTCGTCATGCAAGAGCTGCCCCTACCGGAGGGCACCGACTGTCGGGTGCTGATCGAGGACGCCGCGACCGCCGCACCCCGGCTGGCAGAGGAGCTTGATACCCCCGCTGGGGTGGACCTGGTGGTGCTAGATATTTTTTCTGGTTGGGAGGCCCCTGCCCACCTGACCACCCCTGAGTTTTACACCGACCTGCGCCAGGTGCTCGCCCCGGCGGGTAAGCTGGTGGTCAATGTGGGCGATGACGCCGGGCTGACTTTCTTTAGCGCCCAGGCCCGTACCCTGCTTGAGGTCTTTGAGCACCTCTGGTGCCTGGCTGATACCGCCATGCTGACCGGCAAGCAGGCCGGCAACCTGATTCTGGTGGGGTCTGCTGATGCGCTCGCCCCGGAGACTGCCGCGCGCCTGGTTGGTGCAGGTCCGCACCCGGCCTCCGCCCTGGGTACCGACGAACTGATTGAGTTACTGCAAGGCCCCTTAAGCAGGTAGGTCCACTGCCTTAACGCCCTAGGCGTACACCGGCTTTAGTAAGCAGACTGTGTTTCTAGGAAGACAGGCTGTAAGCTGAGACTATGTTCAACTTCAACGCATCCAGTGCCTTTGATTCCAACGGCCAGCCTAAGCCCGCTGTAACCCGCACCGTCGATACCGTGCTCAAAGCACAGCGCCCCCTGGTCCTTTCCCTGCTCAAAAAAATGCGCCAGAAGCACCCCCAGGAAACCCCCCAGCAAATTGCTAAGCGCCTAGAAAAGGCCTACCTGCGGGATGTCACCGTAGGCGGTGGAGCTGTAGGAGCCACTGCCTTTGTGCCCGGCCTGGGCACCATTACCTCCCTGGGCCTCTCTGCCCTAGCCGTAGGTGGCTACATGGAGCGCACCGCCGTCTACGCCCAGGCTATGGCCGAGTTGCACGGCGTTCACGTTGATGACCCCGAAAAGGCCCGCCTCATGGTTATGGCTATCATGCTAGGCGAAGATGGCTCAGTGCTCATGAATTCGATTCTGGCCCACACAGGTAAGACCGGCGGGGCATCCCGCAAGTGGGGCATGATGATGGGCTCCAAGGACTCCGGCAAGATTTTCAGTATCGAGCGCACAATTCGCAATATGTTCTTCAAACGATTCTTGGCCCGCCAGTCTGGTGCCCTGATGGGCCGGGCCCTACCCTTTGGCATAGGTGCGGTTGTGGGGGGTGGCGCTAACCTGGCCCTCGGGAAGAACGTTGTCAAGGCTGTGGAAGAGACCTTCGGTTCCTTACCTGCTGTCTTCCCCGATGCACTCAACATGGACCGTGCCCCCAAGTTCGTTGCAGAGCAGGAGTCGGAGCCGGCAGCTGGTAGCTCCAGCGCAGAGGAAGCCGCCCAGCTCGATTCGTAAGAATCTCTCCCTGCACGGGGGCTAGACCCCGCCAGCCCAGGCCCTCTAGGGGGCTAGGGTGGCGGGGTTTTCTCTACCTACTTATTGCGCAAGCCGGTACGAGCTCTCACAAAGGCCCTAGCCGCAAGCCGGGCACCGCGCGCAGAAACCCCGCTAGCCTCTGCTAACTCCTGCTCGGTGCTGGGGCGCACCTGCTCTACCGGTGCTATCTCCTGTGGTGGCTGGGCGGTGGGGTTTTGGCTCCCCATAAGTTCTAAAGTCTCATGGCTGAACTGGGCCGGGGCCTGCCCCAGGGTTTGCTCTACTTGGGCGATCAGCTGTTGGGCAAAGTCTTTGCGGGTGCTCTGGTTAGCTAGCATCGCCCCGCCAGCCTTAATAAGCTGCTCACCTGCCGTCACCAGCAGCAGGGTTTGAGGGTTGCGCAGTCCAATGGCGGCTACCGCACCCAGCACATTGATCTGGCTCGGCCTGCTGCCGGTAGGCTCTGGGCCAGTCTCAATATGGGTCAGTAAGTCTTTAACATCGGTGCCCAGCACAGCTTGTGCGGCCTCATCACTATTGGCTACGGGGATGCCATAGATCAGGGCCACCCCGTGCAGGTAGGTTTTGATGGCCTGGGAACTACCCACCTGCCCGGTGGTGCGGATCCCCTGGCTTGCCGCCCGGGTGTAAGTGGCAGTGCCCTCTTTGAGGGCGCCCAGATGAGCGGCGGCCTGGGTCAGCCCGGCCACCCGCTGGTGACGGGTTACCGTTCCGAGCAGGTTGGGTGTCAGCTCCTGGGCACCTGCCTGGGCGCTCCCCACCAGGGTAAAGTCCCGCACAAACATGCTGCCTAGGTGCTGGATGAGCTCCGCCGGGGTTGCCAGCGGGTTCCGGGCGTAGAGCTTGCGCAGGCGACGCACCGCCAGAGGTATCTGCTGGGCTTCAGAGGACTCGGTCATAACTATTACTTTAGTGATAGGGCTTTAGCGGGTAGCGTGCTCCAGTAGCTGAGGCGCTAGGCCAATGTAGGTGCGCGGGGTCAGCTCTGACAGGCGCTTCTCGGCCTCGGGCGAAAGCCCTAACCCGGCAACAAACTCCTTAAGACGGGCCGCATCCACACGCTGACCACGAGTCAGCTCCTTGAGGCGTTCGTAGGGGTCCTCCATGCCCTCAACACCGGCAATAGCTTCAGCACGCATGACCATCTGAATGGCCTCGGCAAGAACCTCCCAGTTCTCATCCAGATCCTGGGCGATGACATCGGTAGCGATATCCAGGCGTTCAAGGCCCTTGACTACATTAGAAATTGCCAGAACAGAGTGTCCAAAAGCCACACCAATGTTGCGCTGTGAAGATGAGTCGGTCAGGTCGCGTTGCCACCGGGACTGCACCAGGGTCGCACCCAAGGTATTCAAAAGGGCGTTGGAGATTTCCAGGTTGGCTTCGGCGTTCTCAAAACGAATGGGATTGACCTTGTGGGGCATGGTCGATGAACCGGTCGCCCCAGCCACAGGAATTTGGCGGAAGAAACCGATCGAAATGTAGCTCCAGACATCGGTGCACAGGTTGTGCAGTACCGAGTTGAAGTGGGCCATGAAGGAGTAGAGCTCGGCCTGCCAGTCGTGGTTTTCAATCTGGGTGGTCAGCGGGTTCCAGTCCAAGCCCAGGCCGGTCACAAAGTCTTCAGAAATCTTCTGCCAGTTAGCGGTCGGAACAGAGACGACGTGAGCGGAGTAGGTGCCGGTTGCGCCGTTGATTTTGCCCAGAAACTCAGCATTTTCAACCTGCTTTATCTGCCGGTTCAGGCGGTAGGCAAAAACAGCCAGTTCCTTACCCAGGGTGGAGGGGGTGGCAGGCTGGCCGTGGGTACGCGAGAGCATGGGCACCTCACGGGCCTCTTCTGCCAGCTTCATAATCTCTTGCACCAGGCCGCGGGCGGCGGGCAACCAAATGTTGGTGACCGCGTCCTTGATGCCTAGGGCGTAGGAGAGGTTATTGATGTCTTCTGAGGTACACCCAAAATGTACCAGGGGCTTAAGGTGGCCCAGGCCCAAGGGTTCTAAGCGGCGAGCGATAAAGTACTCAACGGCCTTAACGTCGTGAACAGTGACGGCCTCAATTTCGGCCAATTCAGCGGCGGATTCTTCGGTGAATTCGGTGACGATAGCGCGCAGACCGGTGCGCTGATCATCGGTGAGGGGCTCCAGACCGGGCAGAACCTGCTTGTCACAGAGGTAGATGAACCATTCAATTTCTACGTGCACACGGTCACGGTTGAGGGCGGCCTCCGAGAGGTAGTCAACAAGCGGTTCGGTAGCGGCTTTGTAGCGGCCATCCAGAGCACCGAGGGCTAGATTGGCGCCGGTAAGTGAGTGGCGGCCAGAGGGCAGGGTTGTGCAGTTTTCGCGATGAGACATATTTCTAGTTTCTCATGGGAACGTGTCGGCGCGCACGGTTTTGGGGCGGCTTTGAGACAGTCCGGGGGCTATATGGCTGAGCTACGCACAGGTCAGGCTGTGGATAGGGCGGTGTCATGGGTGGTCACTGCTTCACCAATTCCGCTGGAAGTGGGGTTGAACTGCCCGGCGACTTTCTTCCACAGACCTGCCCACCACTCACCGTGCGAATTACGGCCCCTAAGGTGTAGGCACAAAGGTACCCCGATAAATGAGGAGGTAGGGCATGCCCTCGATCTATGAGATTGCGCAAGCCGCCGGCAGGTCAGGCTGGGCCAGTAGCGGTGCGGCCCAGGCCAGCGCGGGCGCACTGGATATGGCTCAGCGAGTCCGCAACTGGGCCGCTTCGCTGGCTGAGCAGGTGAGCCGTGAAGCTGTCCATGTGCACACCGCAACCGGTACAGCGCGGGTAGCGGGGCAGGTGCAGTGGACCTCCGCGGCAGGTCGTGCCTTCCAGAAAGGTCTTGAGATTGAATGTTTAGCTGGCCAACGGTTGTGGGGCGAGCTTGACCAAACAGCCCATCACATCCGGATTTCTGGTGAGATGGTTGCCCTTGAACTTGAGGCCGCTGCGACGGCGGTTAAGGCGGCGGGAGCGGCCTTAGACCTGGCGCTCAGTGGCATGGGAGTGATCGAGGACGTATTGGACGACTTCGTGGTCTACGCACAGAAGGCCGGTGTTCCTGGCCTACACGCGGAGCTGGTTCAGGCCATGAACAACCCCCTACTGGCCCAAGTGTCCACAGCCTTAGCCGGAGTAGGGAGGTAAAGCCATGAACCAGAAACTTCTTTCGCTTGGCTCAAGCATCTCGGTGGAGATGTCTGAACTCGGGCCGCTTTCTGACCAGTTGAACGGTGTTGCCGATCGGTACGATCAGACGGGGAACGCTCTACTCGGCATTACTTCCCAGGTTGCCCTGCTGGCCCCTCTGGACGCTAGCGGCAACGGGGCGCAGGCACTCACTTCTCTGGGTGTGACTTCAACGGGGCTTACTGCCCTGGTTGCGGGTACGCGCCGCTTATCCCGAGCTGTAGGCCAAGCGGCTCAGGCCTACGAGGAAGCCGAGACCTTTGCCCTAACTCTTATGGGCGGATTTACTGTTGCTGCCAATCAGGGTAAGTCTCTAGCGCTAGCCTATGGCTCTGCCTTCGGTTACACGGTTGACAGTCTCAAAATTAGGGTGATCAAGGGTGGCCTGGTTCTTAGCAGTAGTGCCCCAAAAGTTGGGTTGCCTCTCTTGGATATTTACCGGAAGACCCCCGGTGGATATTTACTCCTAGCGAGAGGGGCTTCTACACTTAACGGTTTTGTTAATCGACTGGGTATGACCGGAAGGCTACGCGCCAAGCGGGAGATGACCGGTGACCTCTTTACCGATCAAACCGAGGCAGCAGCCTTTATGGGGCCCGTTCCGATCACACCGCAGGACGTTACACACCGTTTCGGGCAGGTCAAGGAGATCGAGGAGAGAGGCGATACCTACATGGCTAGCCAGGGCTACCAGGGGGAGTGGGACCATATTGTGGTGGAGAAGCTGGTTAACCCCACCACCGGCAAAACCATGTACCTAGTGACTATTCCTGGGACAGATGGGAATCTTTTGGGGGGTAACCTAGAGGATACACTGGCTGGATTCTATAAGGGGGGTGTCAATAGTTGGCCCGGCACCGTTGGCACTGTATCCAGCAGTAACCCGCACCTTGCCCCGCAAGACTATACGGCCCTCATGTCTCTGGTGGAGAAAGCTATAGAGGACGCCGGGGTCCCCGAGGGGGCAACTATATCCTTTATGGGCTTTAGCCAGGGAGCTACCGCAGCGGCTACCCTCGCTAATAACGACACCATCAATTCCCGTTACAGGGTCAAGGGGCTGGTGACCCAGGCTGGCCCAATTGGCCATCTCAAAGTGCGCGATAGCATCCATCACGTTGATCTGCGCCATCGGGAGGATTATGTTCCTATGCTGAGTGGAGACCGCCCGGACTATAAGCCCGATGAGTCCCATGTCTACACGGCTGTGCCGGATTCAGGAGGTATTCACGGTGCACAGGAGTACCAGGAGATAGCCAGCAAGGAGCCAGAAGCCCAGCAACCGTCCCCGGAGCTTGAAGAAATCTTTGCTGGCTATGTATCGGTGAAGGCTGATATCTATTCTGGAACCACCCAGAAGCCCGATATCACCCAGGATGAGCAAAGGGCGATAGGTGCCATGGGAGCTGCCCATGGAGCGGCGGAGATCATGACGGGAGTGAGTTTAGACGTGAACCCGGCAGATCTCTATCAAGATACGGAAGATCTGGTTCAAGCTGTAGAGCATAGTCTGGGGGAGGTGAACATCGGGGGTGTAGAGATTTTTGACCCGATCCTTGAGCCACTCCATCCCAAGGAGGGAGCTAGCAAACCGCCGGTTCCTGTTCCGGATCATAAGATCAAGGTGTATGAGGCCACCTTGCAAGACCATCTGGAGAACCTGGGCGGCTTGCTTGGAGCTCCTGATATTCCGGCTACCGGGCTGGGGAGCCCCATCCAGATTTTTGAGCCTGAACTTGAACTGGTTGCCGGGTAGCTAAGCTCTGCGGAGGGGGTGCTTAGTCGCTGCTTTCGATGCTCAACCCGCGCACCATGCGGGCTGTGCGAGCCTTCCCCCAGGCACCACCGCAATCAATGATGCTTCCTTCTGGTTCGAAGCCTCGTTGCTCGTAGAAACGCACTGCTTTCTGGTTACCTATGATGTACCAGAGGTAGGCCGGCTCGTCGGGGTAGAGTACCGCATCAAAGAGGGCGGCTCCCAGCCCGGTCCCCTGAACGGACTCTAGGGTGTAGAGGTGGGTAAGTTCCCGTGTGCCTTCCGGCGCTAGGGGCAGGTTCACCTCGTACTCCCAGGGCAGGGGGCCCGGGCGGGAGAGGGCAAAACCTACCGGCTTACCCCAGTCAAGAGCGGTACCGACTGTGCAAGAAGTGCCGGAAGTCGGTGTCCACTGGGGGTTCTCGTAGGCGAAAAAGGCTCGTACACCGGGGGCTACAATATTTTCAGCAAACTCCCGGTGCAGGGTTTCGGCGGCAGTTCTCTGGCGGGCACCGAACTCGGGGTCTACCAGGGTGTTATAGGTCTGGGCCAGGCACTGAAGTTGCAACTCAACATAGGTGCTTCCATCCTCAGTGCCCACCGGGCTGAGGATATACCTGCCACTTACCGCAAAACCCACAGCCGCCTCCTTCCTCTTCTACCGGCGTTACCGCTCTCTCACCCTACCCAGTCTACTGCCCGGCCCAAGAAGCACTAGGCTAGAGGGGTGGCTAAACGAAGAAGAAAACCTAAGGCGACGGTAGAGGCCCCTGAGGCCCTAGTTGAGGGTAAATACCCTATTGATACCGGTATCGCTGAACTCATTGAGGATGACTACACCCCCGGTGGCTGGGTGCTAGAAATCAATGGCATGGAGTCCTCCCACATTGTGCTGGGTAAACCCCGCGAGCTAGATTTTGAGTATATGCGCTGGCTAGCGGCTGTCATTGAGCCTTTCGTGGATGCTCACTGCGATCCCGCCAAGCTCCGAATTACCCACCTGGGCGGCGGCGCCTGCTCAATGGCCCGCTACCTGGCCGATATCTACCCGCAGTCGCGTAACACCGTGGTGGAACTTGACGGCAAGTTAGCCGAGTACGTGCGTGAGTGGTTTGAACTGCCCAAGGCACCCCTGGTTAAGATTCGCGTGGGTGAAGCCCGTCAGGTCACCGAGGGGTTCGCTCCCCAGTCACGGGACATCATCATCCGTGACGTTTTTTCGGGCTATATCACTCCTGAGCCGCTAACCACCCTTGAATTCACCCAGCTAGGCGCTCGCTCTCTAGCGCCCGGTGGGCTGTACATCATCAACTGCGGCGATGACCGTAACCTCAACGGTGCACGGGCCGAGGCTGCTGCTATCGCCCGGGTATTTGAGCACACCTGTATTGTGGCTGACCCGGCCATGCTTAAGGGCCGTCGCCGCGGCAACGTGATTATCGCCGGTTCTAATTCGCCCCTCCCCGTGGAGGGGGAGCTGGTAACGGCCGCTATTAGCAAACGCCTGCTGGGTGGCGGTGTCCCCGCCCAGTACAAGGACGATGCTTGGGTCCGAGACTTTGCTCGCTCTGCCCAGCCCCGGCGGGATGGCGCCCCGAACCTGGATACGGTCCAACTAGATCGAGAGCTACGCGGGTAACGTCAAATTCTTCCCCTGGAGCAATAGTCTTGTGCTAGTGGCTCTTGGGGCAAGTCCTCACTCTTAACACTGAGGGTATCACTGATAAAAATCTACCTCACTGAGAATCATTGACTTATGGAATAGAATGCCCAGAGACTTGAAGAAACCCTTGCCCTACTTCGGGAACGAGGCTTTGATAGCACTGAGATTGAGGTCAAGGCCGTCCGGGAGGGTTTACCGCAGAATCTAGGGCAAACACTCTCCGCTTTTGCTAATATGCCCGATGGCGGGACCCTGATCCTGGGTGTCGATGAGAAGAGCGGGTTTACCGCGGTTGGAGCGGATGCCACGGTAGAGGCGGGCATTGCCTCCCTCGCTCGGAATGAGGCTACCCCCACTCCTTAGCTTATTAACAGCGGGGTTAAGTTTAAGGTGATTCTTTGGTTTGACCGGGCTGAGCCGCTAGCCCAGGTTGCTCCTGAATCTGCGAAGCTTGCTCCTGTAGTGTCTGCGGTAGCTGAATCGCCGGTAAGGCTGAGCAAGAATTCCCCATATATTGTTGATGCCCTAGGCCGGGGCGGTGAGCTTTCAGCACCAGAATTGGCAGAGCGCCTGGGCTTAAGCCTTGCTCAGGTGCGCTATGCTTTACGTCCCCTGTTGAAGCGCGGGGATATGGTGATGGTGGGTAGTCAGGGTAGCCATTCCACTGTGTATGCCTTAAAGAGCATGATTGGTTAGTTCTTGCAGAAATCCTGCTTGTTGAGCCCCTGATAGGTGCTTTTTTCGTGGGCTACTCGACAGCGCCGTCAAGGTAGTACCAGACCCCCTTTTCTCTGGTGAATTGGGAAACTTCGGTCTGTAGCCCGCCCACCTTCTGACTTTTGGGTGTACCCGGTGCTGACCGGTAGTAGGCGGCAAAGTGTACGGTTCCCTGGGGGTCGAAGGGCCCGCCGGTGGCTTTCAGGATATCGAGCCGGTACCACCGCAGGCTCTCATCAAGCTCTAGAGAGTGTGGCCTGGTAGTGGGGTGCCAGGTTGCCAGTAGATAGTCAGGCAGGTTGAGGGCAAAAGCAGTGAAGCGGGAGCGCATGAGAGCCTCAGGGGTGGGGGCGGTGAGGGCACCGGTCTGAGCGAATTGCCGGTGGTAGCGCTGGCAGCAGGAGCCATAGGTTTCGCCGGTCCCGCAGGGGCAACGTGTTGTGGAATCAATCATGCCCTCAATTAAAACAGGGAATAAGAAACCCCGCCCGCTCTGTATTGGGGGTGACGCAAAGAGGGGGCGGGGCTTAGAACTATAGGGGTTCTTGCGGGCTTAGCTGTGCATCCAACCTTCAATGATGCCCATACCGAAAAAGACCAGGAAGGCTGCCGAGACGATGTACATAATGGGGTGTACATCTTTACCGCGGCCCTGGACCAGGCGGATGAAGGTGAAGGCGACGAAGCCTGCACCGATACCGTCGGCAATGGAGTAGGTGAAAGGCATCATGATGATGGTCAGGAAGGCTGGGATACCCAGGCCCCAGTCGGTCCAATCAATGTGGATGGCCTGGCGGACCATGAGGAAGCCGACGACAACCAGCGCGGGTGCTACTGCTTCGAAAGGAACAATAGATACCAGCGGTGAGATGAAGACAGCCAGCAGGAAGAGCGCGCCGGTGACCATGTTGGCAAAGCCTGTACGGGCACCTTCGCCGATGCCGGTTGCGGACTCCACAAAGATTTGGTGTGCGGAGCTCGATGAGCCACCACCGAGTACGGAGCCTGCCGCGTCTATGAGGAGCACCCGGTCGATGTTCTCAATCTTGCCGTCTTTATCTATGGTGCCGGCTTCAGTAGCCAGGCCTACCGAGGTTCCCATGACATCGAAGAAAACGGCGAGCAGGATGGCGAACATGAGCATGGTGGCGCCCAGGGTTCCTAGGGAGCTTGCGGAGAAAGCTCCGACCATGTCCACTGAGCCAATGAGGGAGAGGTCGGGGTGGCCTACCCACTGGGTAGGAATGCCAGGGATCATGAGTGACCAGCCGGTTGCTGAGTCAAGGGATGAGCCAGAGGGCGCTACTTTTTCTAGGATGATGGCCAGGATGGTTGAGGCAACTACACCGATGAGAATTGCGCCGCGCACGTTGCGAATGAAGAGGGCAATAGTTAGGAAGAGCCCAAAGAGGAAGACCAGGGTAGGCCAGCCGTTGAGGTGGCCGTCAGCACCGAAGGAGACGGGGACGGTGGTACCTGCGGCGTCGGGCATGCGGCGTACAATGCCGGCGTTGACCAGGCCAATGAGGGAGATGAAGAGGCCGATACCTACAACGATTGCGGTTTTAAGAGATTCGGGTACGGCGTCAAAGACTGCGCGGCGGAAGCCGGTAAGAACTAGGATTGCCATGACGATACCTGCCCAGACGACCAGGCCCATGATTTGGGGCCAGGTGAGGTTGGGGGTGGTGGCAATGGTTGATGCGAGTAGGGCGTTGACGCCCAGGCCGGCTGCCATGGCGAAGGGCTGTTTGGCCCACAGACCCATGACGATGGTGAGGATACCCGCGATAAGCGCGGTTGCGGCGGCAACTCGTTCAACGCCGAGGGTGTTGCCTGCGCCGTCCGGGGCTAGCCCCAGGATGAGAGGGTTGAGGACTACGATGTAGGCCATGGCAAAGAAGGTGGCCAGGCCGCCTCGGAGTTCGGTGGCTAGGGTTGAGCCACGTTCGGTGATTTTGAAGAAGCTGTCGATAGCGCTGGTGGTTGCGGGTTTTTGAGCCGCGGTGTTCTCAGAAGACATTCGTGAAAATCCGTAGATACTCGTGTGGGTGTGTGCCCAGAAATGAGAGAGCGCCACCGTATCGGAGACTGTGGTAGCGCTCTAATGTACCTGTCTAGTCTACGCCTTTTACACTTTCTGAGGTATCCGGGGCTGGTTTTAATCTTGCGGAGGGGGAGGGAGATGCCTGTGCCATAGTGCTTTTTACGGATGCCCTATAAGATAAGGTGTGCCTAACTACCATGAAAGGTTTACCCATGACTGATTCCGCTTACCCAGCTCTTGAGAGTTTATCTGTTCGTTCGCGCGCAGTTGTGACTACGGAGCGCCCGGCTCGGTATGCCAAGCAACTCGCTTCGCACATGGGGCATAAAATTCCGGTAGAGCAGATTGAGGGGGGCTACCGCCTAACTTTTAATCGTGACGGGAACTTCAGGGGGTATGGTGATCTTCTCGTGGGATCGGGGCAGGAGCAGGGTTGCCTGGTTCTTAAGGTGTACGCTGGGACTCCCGAGAAGTGCGAAGGTCTTGAAGGCGTTTTAGGTCGCCACCTGGAGCGGTTCGGTGAGCGTGAGGGGCTGGCGGTCAGTTTTACCCCTGAGAGCCTCCGCTGACAGATAGGTTCAGGGGTTTCACTGTGGGGCTTTGCCCGCTATCGCCTTTGGGCTGTGTTGAGAGGCTGTCCCAGGGGTGGCTTGCGGGGGAGTGTATCTTGGAAGGGAACCTTTTTGATCCTGATCTGGAGGGCTATGGCTGAGAAAAATCCTGGTGACTTAGAGATCGCTCGTGACTTCCTGCGCCGGGCATCTGCTCAACTAGACCTTGATCCAGCGCTTATCAGCGAGCTAACCCCTCACTTACTTGGCTTGACCAAGAGGGTAGCGCACGGTGTGGTTCGTCCCGCTGCACCTCTGGCGGCTTTTTTGGTGGGCTATGCTGCAGCTCAAGCCGGTTCTGGTCAGGCTGGCGCTCTATCAACACCCGATGCGATAGCCCAAGCGCTTGTGGCTATCGCCGGTATCGACGATGTGGTGGAGGAAGCTGATGGGCAGGCTTAACCGTAGCCTTGCGGCAACCCGCTATGTCTTGGGTGAAGATGGTAGCTTCACATCTAGTCGTCGAACTGAGTCGCTGACCCCCGAGGAGCCCCTAGAAATCCGTCTGGATGGGTGTGTTATCACCACCACCATGCGCACGCCGGGGCATGACCTTGAGCTGGCACATGGGTTTTTACATTCTGAGGGCATTATTCGCGGTGCAGAGGACATCAGGGCTGCCCGGTACTGTGCCGGGGCTACCGGTCCAGATGGCGCTAATACCTATAACGTGCTGGATCTGACCAGCGCAGGCGCAGTCCTCGCTCCGGGCTTGGAACATGTGCGGCTGACCGTGACGAACTCAGCCTGCGGGGTGTGTGGTTCTACTTCTATTGAGTCGATTATGGGTAAGGCCAACAGGCCGATTGCGCCTGCGGCTTTGACTCCACAGCAGATACTGGATTTTCCCCAGCAACTCCGGGAGCGGCAGGTGCTTTTTGGTAAAACCGGGGGAATTCATGGGGCGGCTGTTTTTGATTCACAGGGCAGTATGCTCGTTGCGCGCGAAGATATTGGCCGCCATAACGCTGTGGATAAGGTTATTGGCTATCTGCTTTTAAAGGGGGAGTTGGGGGAGCCAGAATCTGGGCAGAATATGAATGTGCCCGGCAAGACCCTTGTGGTTAGTTCCCGGGCTTCTTTTGAGCTGGTGCAAAAGGCTGTTTTAGCTGGTTTTTCTGCCTTAGTGGCGGTCTCTGCGCCGTCTTCATTAGCTGTTGATCTTGCCCGCCAAGCGGGCTTGACCCTCATTGCTTTCACTCGGGATAATCGCTTTACTCTCTATGCGGGGCATATAGCAGAACATAGCAGGTGAGATTCTCTGATCCCGTGTGCTCAGGGGGCTAGAATGATGCTATGGCTAAAGTGTTGAGGCAAAAGAGTAGTTCCTTGTCGGGGGCCGAGGGCGCTAACCCCACGGCCTTTGATAACCCTAAGGTAGGTCATCGAGTAAAGGTGGCGGCAGGTCCTGGGGGAGTTATCCACGCAATGCAGCATGCCATTCCTGCGCGGGGTCTCTTGCCTTTGCTGACCATGAATAAGCCCGGGGGCGTAGATTGCCCAGGCTGTGCTTGGCCTGAGCCCTATCAGAATGACATGAATCTTGTGGAGTTCTGCGAAAACGGTGCTAAGGCTATTGCGGAGGAGACCACTGCTGATCGGGCGGGGGCTGATTTTTGGGCACGTTACTCAGTGACAGAGCTACGAACTAAGACGGATTTCTGGTTGGGTAAGCAGGGGCGTATCACCGAACCTCTTCTCTATGACCGTTCCAGCGGTGATGACCACTACCGCCCCGTCTCCTGGGAGAAAGCCTTTGCCCTGATCGCTGAGCAACTCCAGCGCACTGACCCTCAAAAAGCGGTTTTTTATACCTCCGGTCGGGCCTCCAACGAGGCCGCCTATGCTTTCCAACTATTGGCCCGACGCTTGGGATCAAATAATCTCCCAGACTGCGGTAATCTCTGCCACGAATCAACGGGGGTAGCCCTTAAAGAGGTAGCGGGTCTGGGCAAGGGGTCCATCACCATGAGCGACCTTGAAACCACCGACCTGCTGATTTCTGTGGGGCAGAACCCCGGCACCAACCACCCGCGTTCGCTCACTAGCTTTAAGAAAATGAAGGAAAACGGCGGCAAGATGGTGGTGCTCAACCCCATGCCTGAAACCGGGTTGATGGCCTTTCGGGAGCCTCAGTCACCTATGGGTATGGTGGTTCCAGAGAAACTAGCCGATGAGTACCTGCAGGTACGTCTTGATGGTGACCGCGCCTTCTTCCAGCAGCTCAATAAGGAGCTGATTCTGCGTGATGCCCTGGATCATGTTTTTATCGACAAGTTCACCAGCGGCTTTGAGCAGCTCAAGGAGCATCTGCTGAGCCTTGATGATGCCGAGCTTGAAGTTGGTTCAGGCATTTCTGCCGCTCAGGTGGCTCGGGTTGCTGACTTGGTGGAGCGGGCCGAGAGCGCTATTGTTTCGTGGACGCTCGGCGTTACTCAGCACCGCGAGTCGGTAGGCACCCTGCGTGAGATCATGAACTTCCTCTTCCTGACCGGTAATATCGGTAAGCCGGGCGCCGGTAGCGCACCCTTTAGGGGCCATTCCAATGTCCAGGGCAACCGGACGGTAGGTATCTGGGAGAAGATGCCTGAGCCCTTCTTGGCAGCAGTTGAAGAGCACTTCGGTTTTCCCGTTCCCCGTGAGCATGGTTTAGATACCGTTAAGGCGCTACGCCAGATGCGTGATGGTGGTAACCGGTTCTTTATGTCTCTGGGTGGAAACCTGGTGCGTGTTGCCTCCGATACCGCTGCCTGTGAGAAGGCCATGAGCAGCCAGGAGATGACGGTCCACCTCTCCACCAAGCCCAACGGGTCACATGCTTGGCCCGGGGAAAAAGCCCTGATTCTGCCGGTCCGTGCTCGAACCGATGAGGATATCCAGGCCAGTGGCCCTCAGAAAGTTACCGTGGAGAATTCCTTTGGGGTTGTTTCAGCCTCCGT
This sequence comes from Rothia sp. CCM 9416, assembly GCF_048513535.1. Lineage (NCBI taxonomy): Bacteria > Bacillati > Actinomycetota > Actinomycetes > Micrococcales > Micrococcaceae > Rothia > Rothia sp. CCM 9416. Next base: position 19,561 of record NZ_JBLXXR010000013.1, read on the forward strand.
CGGTAAGCGTAAGGCCAACAATGACCTGGACCTGAAATCTGAGGTAGATATTATCTGCTCGGTGGGGCGCGAAACTTTTGGGGATGACTTCTGGCAGCCCATGATTGATAACTACGCTCTGATCCGTGATGCGATTGAGGCCACTGTGCCTGGTTTTGAGAACTACAATGAGCGCATAGAGAAGCCCGGGGGCTTCTACCTGCCTAATGGCCCGCGTGAGCGTGTTTTCAATACTGAGAACGGTAAGGCTTTGTTAACGGTGAACGAGACAAACGTGCTGGATCTTCCTGCCGGTCACCTTTTGCTATCAACAGTGCGCTCTCACGACCAGTTCAATTCCACCATTTACGGGCTTGACGATCGTTATCGGGGTGTTCGTCAGGGCCGCCGAGTTGTCTTTATGCACAGGGATGATATTGCTCAGCTGGGCCTGCAGGATGGCAGCCTGGTCGATATTGTTTCTGTCTGGGAGGACGGGGAGCGCCGCGCCCCTAACTTCCGCGTCATTGAGTATGATCACGCGCGCGGTTGTTGCTCTGTTTATCTTCCTGAGGGGAATGTTTTGGTCCCGCTGGATTCAGCAGCTAAAGGTTCCAATACGCCGGTTTATAAGTCTGTGCTGGTGCGCCTTGAGTCTTTAGGGCGGCAAGCAGAGGTATAGCGAGTTGGGGAGGGGGGCAGACCGCTAGGTCTGCCCCCTTTTTCCTTTTAAAGTTCTGCTGACCGGGGTCTAGAAAATATGCGCCCCGGAATGTGATGCCCCGAATTTACTGGTATTCTTTATGCCATTTTTATGACCCTGACTAGCGCTTATGTTTCTTTTACCCCTTTTGGGGGACGGGTGCTGGGTCCTCACCCTGAGCTCCTGGCTCACTTGTCAGTTTTCGCCCTGGATTTCTGTCCCACATTATGGTGACAAAGCCTGAATGGGGGCAAAACCCTGCTTTTGACAAGCACCGATACTGGGATAATGGTTCTAAATAAAGAAGAGGGAATCGCACCTAAGAAAGATCTACCTATGTCAACCGCACTTATGACATCTACTCGTCGGGGCAAGATAATAAATCCACGAAAGCGTAAATTTCTGATTCAATTTCTGCTTTATCTATCCCCCGTCATCCTCCTAACCACTATTTTTCCGCTAGTCACCCCGCAAATTTCTGAGGTGACCCTGGGCGGTGTAGCCCTCACACAGGTGATTCTGGCAGTCTCCATTACTGTGCCCTGGATGTCCCAGAGCATCTGCCTGCCCGTCTATAAAGCTATGGACGACCTGCTGGGGGAGCGTGATCTGGAGGCTTGCACCAAAAGGTTCGCTGAATATTGGGTCTCAACCTGCCTGGCAGTAGTGCCCGCGCTCATCCTTTTCGCTCTTCCCTTTTACTTTGCTCTGCACTGGAACCTGACTGTTCTGATGGCTTTCCTGCTCCTGGGTTTCTTAAACGTCATGTTTGGGCAGCTTCTGGTTGTGGCTAATCTGCCCACCGATAGCCGTAAGGCCTGGGGTTTCTCCTGGCTGGCCTACGCCCTTGCCCTGCTGATCGCCCCCAAGATCTGGTTCCTCCCCCCTCTCATGGGTATTTTGGTCATGCTCTTTGTAATTCGCGATTACATTGGCTACCTGAGCCTCTTCAAACGGCTTTACTACCCTGTTGTTGCACGCGAGATGCTCCGTGGCTTCCTAATTGGTACCGTCCTTTGGGCAGATAAGTACATCTTCTTTATCTCCCAGGGTGGCGAACTGCAGGTTGTCACCATCTACATGGGTCTTATCCCTGCTGTTGTTGCCTATAACTATTTCTTCGCTGCTGAGGCAAAACAGGTTGACCGTGCTGTGGCAAAGCTGCGTGAGGCTATCCAGACCAGAGGTTATAGCCAGGTTCAGAGCTACTCGAAGAAGGTGGAACGCCGAGTTCTGCAGGCTACACAGCGCACCCTGCTGATGGCTGGTATCTGCTCTGTCTTCGTTGCAGTCTTCATGTTCTTCTACCTGCCAGACTCGGTTATCTTGGCTTTTAGCATCATCATGTCTTCGTGGATGTTCCTGGCTGTTGCTATCTACAGCTACCAGGTTGATTACTTGGGGTCCCATCTGATTCCTCAGGTCTTAGGTCTGGCACATTTGATTTTGTGCATGCTTGCTTTCGCCCTTATCCCGAATACCAATGGCTACTTCATCATCATGGCTGGTGAGGTCGTGCTTGTCACGATTGCCTACATAGCCTTCCGCAAGACCTGGAAACTTCCTGCCTACGACCTTTTCTGGCGGCACGCTGTCACCTGGTAGTTCTCTCCCCCCTATTGATCGCTCTTCCCCAAATTGCACCTTTTAGACATTTGAAGATAGGCACCATGACTGTAGAAAACACCTACAAAGAACTTCTTAAGCCTGATTCCGGCGCGCATTACACTGACCCGAACTACCCTGATGTTGATGTGGCTATTACGATGGAGTCCACCTACCCCTATCTCAAGGGTGGGGTTTCGGCGGTTGTCCACGACATTATTACCAGTAACCCAGATCTGACGTTCGGCATCATTCACATTGCCTGGGACAGAGATTCCCCCATGAAGGACCTCTACGGGGTCCCAGAGAACGTACTCTGGGTTAAGACCATTTTCTTGAGCTTCGACGAGCACCGGGAGTCCTATTCTGATTCCGCCAAGAAGCTACACCTGAATGCCCAGGAGCGGATTGCGGCTTCGCACGAACTCTTCGATGCCCTGTATGCGCTCACAGAAGAAGCCGATGTTAATCCTCTGTGGCGGGTCTATGACCGCATGTTCTCAGAGAAAACCCGGGAGTTTCCCGGGTGGGGGCTTCTTGGTAGCAAGGAATTTATGGAGGTGCTCTTTGAACGCCTCCCGCTCGATAACATGAGCTTTTCTGATGCTTTCTGGCTAATCCGTACCTTCTTTTCTCTTGCTTATGCGCTCCTGCATGAGCGTCTTCCCTACGCTAGGGTTTACCACGCACACACCACAGGGTACGCATCTCTCATCGGTGCTGCCGGGGCACGAGATAATGGGAGCAGCTTCCTGCTAACGGAACATAACCTCTACGTCCGTGACACCGTGAACACTCTCTTGGACCGGAATATGTCCCTCCCCGTGACTGTCCAGGATCCCGACGTTTTTGATGTTACCCCCGAAGAGCGCGCCTGGATGCTGTGGTGGATTCAGATGGGTCGTTTCTGCTACCCCAGCGCGGATCTGATTACCTACCTTTACCCCAAGGCCATTGACGAGGCTCAGGGGCTTCATGGCATCCGTGAACGCTCCATTATCTTGCCCAACGGCATGCTGATTTCTGATGTCAATGAGGCTTACGCACTCCGTCGCCATGCCCGTGAAACGATTATTCAAGAGGGCACAAACCACCTTTGGAAGTTCGTCTTTATTGCCCGTGTGGTTCCTATTAAGGGCCTGATCGACCTGATTGAGACGGTGGCGATTCTCCGTGATGAAGGCTTCAAGCTTCACATTGACTGCCTGGGCCCCACCGAACATCTTCCGTCCTATTATGAGAAGTGCCGTGAGGCTATCGCGGAGCGCGGCCTTGAAGACTACTTCACCTTCCACGGAACCGTTAATGTCCGTGAAAAGCTGGGTCTCTTTGATGCGCTGGTCATGCCCAGCTACAACGAGGGCCAGCCTATCGTTGCTTTGGAAGCGATGAGTGCTTCAATCCCCGTGATTGGTTCGGATGTGGGTGGTATGTCCCAGCTGATTGATGATGTTCTTGTCTCTGAGGATGGCTCACACGTTGAGCGTTGCGGAATTCTTACCCAGGCCGGTGACCCGCAAGGTTTCGCAGATGCACTCAAGCGGATTATGAATAGCCCGGACTTCTACGAGCAGCTATGTCTCAACGCTCGTGAACGCGTACTGCAGTTCTTCCAGCTTCACGATGTGATGGACCGTTATAACTACATCTATCGCAAGCTGGGCAAGTTGGATTATAAGCCTGGCCAAGAACACACTTCGCTGGCGGGTGTCCCCAGCGCGGTTGTTGCCGAAGGTGACCAGAACATAGATTACATTGAGGCTAATAGCTAGGAGGTGGCATGACTACGGTCAGTCGAGGATTATGGGTACGCTACGGAGGCGACCCAATTACCCGCGAACAGGTTGAATTTGCAGCTCAACATTACGCGGTGGCCTTGGTCCAACCGGGGGAGAGGGAGGCTGCACGGCAGCTCAAAGAGCTCAACCCTAATATCATCGTACTGGCCTATAAGTGCCTATCTTCAGCTCGTAGGTATGAAGAGAGCGCACCTTACACCTCCGGTGTTTCGTATTCTGAAGCTGAGGCTCAGGGGTGGTTTGCTCGTCGCCTCAACGGTGACAAGATCGAGTGGAACGGTTACTGGGGGCACTACCAGATGCGAGTTTGGGATGCCTCCTACCGGAGCCGTTGGACTCAGAACGTGGTGGAGGAGATTGCGGATTCCCCCTTTGATGGTGTTCTTGCAGATAACGATATCTACGGGGATTACTACGGTTTGAACTTCCCCCTTGAGGGCGCAGAAAGCATCGAGGTAGTCCACCGTGGCCTTGACGCGCTGATCTCAGAGGCCGGTCAGGCCCTGAACGCGCGCGGCAAAATCCTGGTTCCGAACATTGCTGAGTCCCGCAGGGATGAGGGTAAGTGGGAGCGCCATAGCGCCTACGGCGGCGGTTTTGAAGAGGTCTTCTTGGGCTGGGGGCCGAACGAGTTTTTGGATGCCAATAGCTCGGTGGCTCAGATTAAGCAGATGATGCCTAGCCCCCAGGCCAACCTTCGGAACTTCATGCAGGGGGAGCAGGCGCAGGGTGAGGGAAGGTTAACCCTGTTGCGGGCTTCCACTGATGGAGACCTGCAGCACCCCAACTTTCTGATGGCTCTTGCGGCTTTCTGGATTTTTGGTGGTGGTCAGTGGTCGGCGGTGACTGCCGGTGCCCATGATGCCCACAATGACACCCCCTGGGTTGAAGAGCTAGCCTGGGATCTTGGCCAACCGACCGGCCCCATTGAGGGTGCACTGGGTATTTATGGGCGTAGCTTTGAGAAGGGCTGGGCGGCGGTTAACCTTACTGATCAGGTGAGCCCTGCGCTGAACTTTCCCGGTAGTGGACATGCGAACGGTACGATTTCTATCCCGCCGCACCAGGGTATGTTGGTTCAGGCCCAAGACGATGGTGGCCTGATTATTGCCCGGCGTTTTGATCTGCAGTAGGGGCGCGCTTCTAGCCGTAGACCGGGAAGTTGTGGTGGCCTGCGTGAACAAGGAGCTGGGTGCGGGTGGCTACACCCAGCTTGTCGTAAATGCGGGATAGTGCATTTTTGACGGTTGAGAGTGAGTAGTGGAGTTCTTCTGCTATCTCTTGATTGGTTTTACCTAGGCAGACTAGCTTGACGATGCCCTGTTCGGTTTCTGTGAGTTCGCTCCAGGGGTCCCCCTGGGGCGGTTCTGTCATATTCATGGAGATTACCAGGCTGGCTAGCGCCCGGCGGTCGATGATGGCGCGCCCCTCAATAGCTGCGGTGATGGCCTGTTTGATTTCTCGTGGCCGGGAGTTCTTGAGCAGGTAGCCGTCTACCCCGGCTTGGAGGGCTTTGCGGACGTAGTCGTAGCTATCAAAGGTGGTGATGGCGATAATTTTGGTGTCGGGGTAGGTGGCAAGGATCTGGCTGGTAGCTTGGATACCGTCCAGGCCGGGCATGTGTAGGTCCATGAGGAAGACCTGGGGGCGAGTGTTGGTTGCCAGTTCTATGGCTTCTTGCCCGTTGGTGGCTGTGCCTGCCAGGTGTAGGTCTTCTTGGCTCTCGATGTAGAGGCTGAGCAGTTCGAGAATTTCGGGGACGTCGTCGGCTACGGCCACGGTTGTTGTCTTCATGCTGGGCCTTTCTTAGTCAGTAACCAGGGGTAGGTTGATGGTTAGCCGCCAGGTCTGGCCCTCTACTCCGTAGTTGATGGTTCCGCCCAGCCTGCGGATGCGTTCTTGGATCCCGACTAGCCCGTAGCCGGTGCTGGGCGAACGCTTTTTCTTGCCGGTGATAGCCGGTAGGGGGTTGCTGGTGGCGATGGTGATACCGGTGAGGTTGGGGTGGGCTGTCACCTTTATAGTGCTGCCGGGCGCAGCATATTTTTCGGCGTTAAAGCGAATCTCTTCAATAACCTTGTGCAGGGTGGGGCGTACGCCTTCGGGAATCTCTGTGCTGGCTAGGTCGATGTGAGCATCCACCGTGAAGCCCTTGCTGGTCAGGCGGGCAATGGCCTGGTTGATGGATTCTTCAAGGTTGATGGTGACCGGGGATACCTCTGGGAGTGCCGTGATGCTGTGGTCTGCCCTGGTTGCTTGAATGAGTAGGCGCATATCGGCTAGGGCCCTATGGGTTTTTTCTTGAATGGTTGTGAGTGCGGTGTCTTTAGCATCCAGGGTGGGGGCGCTGAGCGCCTGGTTGGTGCTGAGCCCAATGATGCTGATCTGCCGGGCTATGGTGTCGTGGAGTTCGCGGGCCAGTGCTCTGTTGGCTTCTGCTACCTGTTCTTGGAGTTGCTTGTATTTGCGGTCGCTGGCTGTTTTCTGTTCCCAGGCTAGGCGCAGGCTAAAAGGGAGGCCGAAGAAGATAAAGAAGAGCGAAATGGCGACGATTATTGTGTAGACCATGCTACCAACCATGAAGCCATTGGAGAGAGCAATGCAGAGTGAGATTGCCAGGGCTAGTGCCTGCCGGGAGCTTGCCAGGAGTACTGCTAAGGGAAAACCAAACATACCCAGGAGAAAAAAGAGTTCGGATACCTGGTCGTTGAGGGTAAAGGCGGCGATAGTGATGATGCCAAAGATGTAGGCCGTGGGCAGGGCCCGGGCTGAGACACTCAGAGCGAGAGCTAGAACTAGCAGAAGGCAGTAAGCACGTACTAGAGCTTCGTCCGCTGGGGCGGTGAAAGCTAAGAAGATTTCGACAGCTAGCAGAGCAACAGTAATGATGAGAGCTGCTCTTTTGGCCTTGGGTGGGAGCCGAACCTCTTGGAGGTGCCTACCGGTTTCTAAAAGACTGTGCATCAGTAATGGCGGGAAAAATTGTTTACGCTTTCCAGCACCAGGGGAAGAGTCTAGAAATTCCCCGGTCGCACCTGATAGCTTCTGGGTCATTTGAGCTAGATACCAGAAGCCCCTGAGCGGGTAGCTCTGCGGCTGAGGCTGCGGTGGGGGCGGTGAAGGTGCTGGTCAGGGTGAGCAGGGCCAGAGCTAGGTATTTCATAGGTACTCTCTTTTTAGGTTATGTCTATCACCAGGTAATTCTATGGAGGCTCTGATGTCAAGGAGGGCAGGTGATAGTACAACCTTTATTCTTATTCCCTTGATTTCTGTTGCTCTGAATTTTTGGCGGGGCGAAGACCTAGAGCTTGAGTGCTTTATCTAGGTTGGTAATCACCATAGCCGAGGGGAACTGGTATTTTTTGTCTACGTTTTTGTAGTCGGGTAGTTTGGCGTGGGATTCCATTTCTCCGGTGGTGAGGTTGTAGCGGTAGAAGTCTGTATCGCGCCCAAAGCGGGGAATAGATTGGAAGAGGTAGGGGCCTTCAAATGCAATCAAACCGGGGGACTCAGTTTCGATGTCGTAACCTTGGAGCGTGAGTATCTTGGTGTTGTGGGCCGTTTTGAGATCAGTCCGTACAAGGTCGCCGCTTCCAGAGATCCAGTACAACCCTCCCTGGTAGATATGTCTATAAATCAGCTCACTGTTCCACATTTCATCTGTGCTACGAATTGCCCAGTCACCGTTGATATCACGTTTATCGAATATTCCGGTTCGGGTGTCATAGGAAACTAGGCTAGAGCCATCAAAATCATCAGGCCCACCCCCGTAGGGGTCTGTCACCTCTGGTTTGTAATTGTCAATGATGTAGTAGAGAACTCCATCGGCGCAGTCTAAGGAGTTTCCTGTGCTGTAGCGGTGTTCGTGTTCTATGGTGGCAACAGGATCAGGTTTAAAATCGGGGTAGAGTTGCAAGATTTGTTGAGGGGCGTTAGCAGCGCCGTAGTCGCTGGTATTGGAGGTCAGGTAGGGATTGCTCCAGCCCCAGACGCTACCGTCTTCGCATTGGGCCGCGTAGCCAATATAGTGTTCGAGTGGGTGGACGGTGCGCTTGTTGCCCTGGGTAACGATAATATCCCAGAGATAGCCTGAGCCGTCATCTTCGCTTCCTTGGTTTGCTAGGGCAACCATGCCTCCTCCCCGGTCTTGGGGGATACTGAACATGAGCGTAATACGGGGTGCTTGGTGGTCCTGGTGTTCAGCGGTGGTGAGGCCCTTGGGGGTGAGAGCGTAATCGGTTTGGTAGTCGGTGTAGTAGAGGGTCTGGTCTCGGTAAGTAAGCCTGGAGTGCTCCATGCCATCGGTGGCGACATCTGTCCAGGTCTTGGTGTCTGGGTTGTAGAAGAGGATGCTACCGCCGGGGTTATTCTCAAGCCCTCCGGCGGCTCGGTAGTCGGTTGACATGGAGTAGGCGATGACGCTGTTGGCTAGTTGCTCTTCGGGTGGGGTGGTGCTGATTTGTTGGTTGCCGTGGGTGCAGGCAGTAAGAAGGAGGAGGGCGGCGGCTAGCGATGCGGTAGATGACTTTTTCATGGCTGTACCTTGTAGAAGTGGTGGTGCGTGGGCACCTTGATCTAGGTGCCCACGCACTGTTGACGAGAAATGCGGAGTCTAGGAGCGGGTCTCGTACCAGGTGGTCCAGCGGGATTTAGCAATATCTGCCGGGTAGACTCCGGGTCCACCGTTAGAGTCTAAATCTACGTTGGGATCTGTTGATTTATAAGCCGCCCAGACCAGTTGGGAGCAGTTATACCTACCGCGCCTTACCCATAGCTACTTTTCTTGCTCATCCACCTGAGTTGAGGTCTGCTTGCCCTGCCTGAGAGGAGCTGGCAGTTTCGTGTGGAAAGGTATTGGTGCTGTAGCTTCGGGACTCATCTGCAACCCGCTGGGCGGCTTGCTCCAGGGTGAGGCCCTGCTCCTGGGCATATTCCTGAAGCCCCTCCAACATCTCAGCGCGGATAGCCTGGTCGTTGGCCTCTGCCCCTACCGAGGTAACAATATAATCAAGGTTCTGCTCAAAGGTGGTTTCTGCCCCTGCTGGTGCTATCCTCGACACGCAGGTGAGGGTAAGTGCGGTCAGGGCAAATAAGCCGATAGCTTTCTTCTTGAAGGCTGGCATGAGAGTCATCTCCTAGGGGAGTGCTGCAGTTTTCGGATTACAGAAAAGAGATAGTTTCTGTAATCTGGAATATACTCCTTTGATTATGAGATTCAATACATTGTGTGAAACATAGTACTTAAGTCCTGACTTTTCAGATCCCTCTTGATGTTCTGCCCACATGCGAGCAAGGACAGTAAGGAGTGTGTCTTGAAAACTTCGACAAGGGCAGTCGCTCAGTGCTCACACTTTAGTACATATGTCTTCCTGAAAAGCGCTCAAGCTGAATTGACGGCTTATAAGGTTAACCTAACCCAGCCCCCAGCGGTAGACTAATGGGTAATTGTGAAAAACGTCCTCAGCCGGTCAAGTCCACAGCCACCGGCGCCGAAAGGAAAACCCGTGTCCTCAGCCCCCCGCGCCCTCCGTGTTGCCGTCATCGGCGCAGGCCCCGCCGGTATCTACGCCGCCGACATCCTCACCAAGTCCGAAGAAGTCCGCTCAGGCGATGTCCCTGTAGCCATCGACATCTTCGACCGCTACCCGGCCCCCTTCGGCCTAATCCGCTACGGCGTAGCCCCCGACCACCCCCGCATCAAGGGCATTATCAAAGCCCTGCACAAGGTACTAGACCGCGGCGACATCCGCTTCTTTGGCAACGTAGACTACGGCACCGACGTGACCCTGGCAGACCTAGGCAAGCACTACGACGCCGTCATTTTCGCCACCGGTGCCATCAAGGATGCCTCCCTGAACATCCCCGGTGTTGAGCTGGATGGCTCCTACGGTGCCTCCGACTTCGTCTGCTGGTACGACGGCCACCCCGACTACCCCCGCACCTGGCCCCTAGAAGCCAAAGAAATCGCTGTGCTCGGTAACGGCAACGTGGCTTTGGACGTTGCCCGCGTGCTTTCCAAGCACGCCGACGACCTGCTGGTTACCGAAATCCCCGACAACGTCTATCAGGGCCTTAAAGCCTCACCCGTCACCGACGTTCACGTCTTTGGTCGCCGCGGGCCCGCCCAGATCAAATTCACCCCCCTGGAACTGCGCGAACTAGCCCACTCCCGCGATGTAGACATCGTGCTCTACGAAGAAGACTTCCAGTTCGATGACGCCTCCCGCCAAGCCATGGAAACCAACGCCCAGACCAAGGTCATGATGAAGACCCTCGAGGGCTGGCTAGAGGAGCAGAAGGGAAACCCCGGCACCGCCTCCCGCCGCCTGCACCTGCACTTTTTGCAGGCACCTTCAGAGATCCTGGGTGAGGACGGTAAGGTCACCGGTATTCGTATGGAACGCACCCAGCTCAACGGCAACGGTGGCGTCACCGGCACCGGCGAGTTCATCGACTACCCCGTCCAGGCCGTCTACCGCGCCATCGGCTACTTCGGCTCAGAACTACCCGAGGTAGGCTACGACTCCGAACGCGGCGTAATCACCAACCGAGAGGGTCGCGTCATTGACGACAGCGATGTGCCCGTCCCCGGCCTCTACGCCACCGGCTGGATTAAGCGCGGCCCGGTTGGCCTGATCGGCTCCACCAAGTCCGACGCCCTCGAAACCGTCACCCACCTGCTTGAGGACCGCGAGAACCTTTATACTGCAGAAGCTACAGACCCCGCCGACATTGAGAACTTCCTCAAGGGCAAGGGCATCCGCTACACCACCTGGGAAGGCTGGCACCGCCTGGACGACCACGAAAAGGCCCTGGGTGCAGCGGCAACCGATGCCGCCGGTGAGCCTCGCGCCCGCATTAAGGTGGTAGACCGCGAAGAAATGACCGCCATCTCTCGCGCAGAGTAAAACCGGGTGTGCCCTCTCCAATCAGTTCCCTTGGCCCCTGGAGAGGGCACCCCTAGGCCTTCGCTATCAAGAGGGTCTAGCCCCAAAGACACGCCCGGAGGATATTTTGTGGCTACTTCAGCCCTGAGCAGGTAACAGTACCTAAGATAAACCTTGTGCTACGTTCTTCCCGAATCAACCCTCAGCGCAGTGTTTTTTACGGTTTCCTCTCTGTAATCCTGATGGGCACTGTTCTCCTGCTCCTGCCTATCTCCCACCTGGACCCTTCTTCCACCAGGGTCATTGATAATCTTTTCACCGCTGTATCAGCAACCTGCGTGACCGGACTTTCAACCGTGGATACCCCCAACTACTGGTCAAACACGGGTTTAGTCATCATCCTGATCTTGATTCAGGTGGGCGGCCTGGGGGTTATGACCCTGGCAACGGCTATTGGTGCATCACTCCAGGGCAGGCATCTAGCATTCAGCGCCAAGCTCAGAGCCTCTGCAGAAGTGCGAGGCAACGGCCTCTTCAACATGCGCAAAGCCGTGCTTGGCATCGTTAAAACATCCCTGCTTTTTGAAGCCTGCGGTGCCCTTGCCCTGACCCTACGCTTTCACTGGGGTTACGATATGCCCCTAGGGCAGGCAACCTGGTACGGAGTCTTTCACGCGGTATCCGCTTTCAATAACGCAGGCTTTGCCCTCTACTCCGATAGCTTGATGGGTTTTAACCATGACCCCTTCATTCTTCTACCCATTAGCTTTCTGATTATCCTGGGTGGCCTGGGGTTTCCCGTGCTCATGCAACTACGCCGTTACGGCTCTAACAGGCGGCTGTGGCGTATGGGAACCAAGCTTGTTATCTATGGGACGCTTCTGCTTCTGAGCGTAGGCACCCTTGGGTTCGCTATCCTGGAATGGAACAACCCGGGCACTTTAGGCCCTATGAGTGCCTCCCAAAAAATTCTCAATAGCTTCGCTCAATCTGTTTCTACCCGAACAGCAGGCTTTAGCAACCTGGATATAGCCCAGTTCCACCCGGCAACAACCATGTTCGTTGACCTATGGATGTTCATCGGGGGAGGGCCAGCAGGAACAGCCGGCGGCATCAAAATTACAACCTTCGGTGTGCTTTTCTTTTTGATGCTTGCGGAAATCCGTGGCCAGGGGGCAGTAAACATCTTCGGTAAGCGTCTATCACGTTCGGTTCATCGTGAAGCAACCACGGTGCTCCTGTTAGGTTGTGCTTTTGTCTTTATCAGTATTTTTGCCCTGGCGCTCATCACAGATTTTACCAGCGACCAGCTCACCTTTGAAGCTATCTCCGCTTTCGCTACGGTGGGCCTGAGCACCGGGATCACCCCCATGATGCCAGATGCCGGCAAGGTTATTCTGATCGTTCTTATGGTCATAGGCCGGGTGGGTCCAGTTACCGCAGCTGCCGCCTTCGCCTACCGCCGTAAACCCGTCAACTATGAGTTCCCCAAAGAAAGGCCCATCATTGGTTAGCAAGAAGAAACTCTCCTTTTTTAGCCCAGAGCTGGTCAGCGAGCGTAAATCGGTAGCTGTCATAGGTCTGGGGCGTTTTGGCCAGTCGGTAGCCTTAGAACTTATGGAAGACGGTGCCGAGGTACTGGGTATTGATAGTGACCCCGGCGTTGTTCAGCAGTTGAACGGCCGGCTCAGTCACGTTGTGCGAGCCGATGCCACCCAAGAAGAAGCCCTAGAGCAGCTCGACATCTTAGATTTTGATCGAATTGTTGTGGCTATTGGCAACCACCTGGAATCCAGTATTTTGGTCACTTCTTACTTAATCCGGCAAGGGGTCAAAAATATCTGGGCCAAGGCCGTCTCAGATCAGCACGGTATTATTCTGCAGCAGCTAGGGGTAGAAAAAGTCGTTTTCCCCGAACGTGACATGGGTAAACGCGTTGCCCACCTGCTCCAGGGGAGCCTGAAAGAATACATCCAAATTGATAGCAACTGCGTAGCGGTTTTATCTGCAGCTCCACAAGGCTTTGTCGGTAAAGAGATCTATACCAGGTCCCTGCTTAAGGAGCACGGGATCGCAGTTACTGCCGTCAGAGACTCAAAAGGAACCTGGCACCATTTACCCGATAATTTCCCGGTTGAGTCCAACGACACGATCCTTTTTTCTGGGACGCCCCAGGCCGTTGAACAGTTCGCTCGGAACTATCTGCAGTAAAAGGTTCACCACTAGCCCTCAAGGAGCACCCTGTGCAGGTGGGGGTTGAGGAAGATCCCCCGGGGGTCCAGCTTGGCGCGCAGCTCTACAAAGTCCTTGAAGTGCGGGTAGAGCTCGGCTAAATCGTGAGCACTCTGGCTGTGGAACTGCCCCCAGTGGGGGCGGCCCCCGTGCGCCTTGAAGATAGCCTCTAGGGGGCTAAAAAGCTCAGCCTGGGGTTGCCGCCAATAAGAGCGCGCGGAAACATAGAAAGTCTCACGCCCATAAGCCGGGGAGAGCCAGATATCGTCAGCGGCCGATGTGCTTATGACGAGCGGGTAAGAGCTCTGTACGGGGCTTCCCTTACAGTGGGCGCGGATATCAGACATGAGCTCGCTGAACTGGGATATATCGAAGGCATATTCCATAGTGCTGTGCCGCACGGTACGGTGAACGGTGAATACGCGGGCAGAGTAGTCTGCGTAGCGCCGGTTGCCCTTGCCCCAGTTAGAGACCTTGTTCAGGGCAGGCTGGAGGGCAGGAGCCTTAGCGCCCAGGTAGCTGAGGGCAGAGAACATCCCGTTATTGAGCAGGTGGTCCCCGCCGTAGCGGCGGGCCTGGCTGACCGCTGCATTCGCAGGCATGTAGCCCTCGGTCAGCAGCGCCAGGCGGGTGAGCCTGCGGGTGCGAACCTCAGCGGAGCCGGGGAACCAGCTGAACTCGTAGTGATCGGATCCGTGTGCGCGTTCGGTAAAGCTATGCACAATGTCGGTGTAGGAGTGGCCGCGTTCTACCGCATGCAGGCGGAATTGGGGAACCACCGCGAAGGTAATTTCTACGATGATGCCCAGGGCACCCAGACCGCAGAGGGCTGCCTTAAAGAGTTCTGGATTCTCCTGTACTGAGCAGGTGATGAGCTGACCTGAGGCCCCTACCAGTTTGAGTTCGGTTACCTGGGTAGCAAAAATACCGTAATCTACACCGGTGCCGTGGAAACCCGTTGAGATAGCACCGGCCAGGGTCTGCTCATCGAGCCTGCCCAGGTTGCTGAAAGCAAGATTGTAGTAACCCAAGATTTGATTGGCTTCGCGCACCGTGGTTCCTGAGCGAAAGGTGGCGGTAAGGCCCTCGGTGTCTACCCGCGTGAGGCCTGTGAGGTAGTCAAGTTCAAGTAGAGCATCGGTGGGCTGGGCTATAGCGGATGAACTGCGCCCCCGGCCTACTACCTTGAGGCGCTGGCCGGTTGCACCTGCATGCTCGATACATTCCTGCAGTTCGGGTATGGAGCGGGGCCGGAACAGGCCGGTGGCCTGGGCCTCGTGCTGGCGGGCCCAAGTGCTCCAGGCCAGACTGCTGTTTTGCGGGGTATCTGCCATGGTTTTCCTCTTATCTTGCTTCCTAGTGCATATCTTCGCACGATTAGTCAGGCTCTTACTAGCTGTTTGCTGAGTCTTTGCAGGGGCGGTTATCAGCAATGGTGAAAGGAGCGGGTAACCTGCCCGACCTGTCCCTGTCATGATGTGAAATAGGGAGATAAATGTGAGCGCACCCACTAAACTTTAAGTAGGACCCCAGCAGGGCTACCGGTAGACCGGCTGGCAGAGCGGGGTCGTCGTGAATCTAAGGAGATGACCATGACCGAACGCGAACTCACCTTCGGCGAAAAAGCAGTAGCCAGCCGTGACAACCTATCAGAAGTCGCCCAGGCTTCCGGGGAGATTATTGTAGGCATCGATGGCTCAGAGCAGAGCTATGGTGCCCTTCGCTGGGCGGTCCATGAGGCCGAAATTCGCAAGGTGCCGGTCCGAATGGTTACCGCCTACTCTCTGCCCGTCTTTACCGGTACCGGCTTTGACGCGGGTTATTCCATGGTCGATGAGCAGGCCCTGACCGATGGTGTCGCTCAGATTCTTGACGAGGCCCACTCCCGCGTTGGCGACACCAGCGTAGAACTGCGTGCCACCGTAGAAACCGGCGATGCCACCGCTGTCCTGCTTGAGCTCTCCAAGAAAGCCGAACTGATGGTGGTTGGCTCACGTTCACACGGAGGCTTCCTGGGTCGCCTGCTGGGTACCGTTTCAACCTCCCTTCCCGCTCATTCGCACTGCCCCACTATCGCTGTGCCCCAGTCTTACGCCGAGAAGATTGAGGGCGACCCTGAGATTCTGGGCCGTGGCCGTTCTATCGTGGTGGGCTCTGATGGCTCCGATGAAGCCCGCCTAGCTATGATGCAGGCGGCTGACGAAGCCTCGCGCCGCGGAGTCAAGCTGACCCTGGTCAATGCCCTGGCCCCCTACACCGGTGCGCTGAACTGGGTGCCCGCTGCCGTTGACTTTGAGGCACTTTACCGCGAAATCGCTGATCTTCAGCGTAAGGCTGCCGAGTGGATTCGTGGCTACTTCCCCCAGCTTGAAATTGAGTTCAAGCTGATTGATGGTTCGCCCGTTCAGGTTCTGCTTGAAGCTGGTAAGGCTGCCGACATGATCGTTGTAGGTACCCGTGGACGCGGCGGTATCGCCGGCATGATTCTGGGTTCAACCTCCCAGGGCATCCTGCACAACACTCAGGTTCCGGTCATGATTGTTCCGGAGATTGACGATCCTCGCATTAAGGAAGCCCCTGACGCAGGTATTAGCTGGGGTTAAGAACAGTCGCTAACTTCTGGTTAGAATCCCCGGTAGGGGAGTAAGCTAGAGGTAGAAAAGGCAGGACAGCTCCCGCCGTAGCATTTTCCGCAGTGAAGATGCTCCGACGGCGCTGTTCTGCCGTCTTTTTTAAAAAAGTTGAAAATTTTTTGTGCCCCCTATTGGAAATACCAGAATATGCCTTTGACAAGTTGTTTTAGGTGCTTTGGGGATTTGATTTCACTCATTTTTGTGTCGGAGAACACCGGTTTTTTAGCTCCGATAAGGGGTTTTGAGGGTTTCTCGATTTGCACGCCTTTTAGAAGTCGCGTAATGTATTACTTGTTCGAGCGACGGGCCAAGGGAACGAGGCCTGGAGCGAGTAGCGAACTAGCCCCTATCGTCTAGCGGCCTAGGACGCCGCCCTTTCACGGCGGTAACACGGGTTCAAATCCCGTTGGGGGTACTGTGAAACTTCGGTTTCACGGCCATGTTAGAATTTCGGTTCTAGCCTATGGCCCCGTAGCGCAGTTGGTTAGCGCGCCGGCCTGTCACGCCGGAGGTCGCGGGTTCAAGTCCCGTCGGGGTCGCTCCGACCGCGTAATTCTCACTTGTGGGGAAGGCGCGGTTGTGGCATATCTAAGGTATGCCTGGCTCTGTAGCTCAGTTGGTAGAGCGTGCGACTGAAAATCGTAAGGTCACCGGATCGACGCCGGTCGGAGCCACGAAATCCACTCTCTAGGCTTCTACGTGAGAGTGGATTTTTTACTTTAAACCTTTAAGCGCCCTATCTTCCTTGCGGAAGGTGGGGCGCTTTTGTGTGCCCCTGGGGGGGTGGCGCTTCTTGGTCTGTCTTTCTGCTCTGTTGCATATCGAAAAACGATATGTCACACTTTAAGCATATTGAAAAACGATATGTTTCTGTGTGGAAAGGAGAGTAGCCGGCAATGCCACCCCTTGAAGAACACCGCGTGACATGCCATTTGGATTGTTTGCTCTTGGACAGAGGAATGAGCTTGGTTGAACTCTCAGAAAAGGTGGGGGTTTCTGTGGCTAACCTATCGATTCTTAAAAATAACCGGGCACGGGCGGTGCGGTTTTCCACGCTGACTGCTCTCTGCGAGGTGTTGGACTGCGCCCCGGGTGACCTCTTTACAATCGACGAGGAAAGGAACTAGTCCTATGAGGCAAATCAAAAACTATCTGGGCTTAGAAGCACAGAACCCACAACCTGAGGAACACGCTTTCTCTCTTCCGCTGGTCTATAGCGCTGTTGTGTTCGTGCTTTTTATATGGCTCATTGTCATGCAGTAGCCAGAGGCTGGGATTCCTTCCCCTCTACACCGCTACAACCCGGAACTTGACGGTGGAATCAACTGGGTGGAAGACTCCCCGCTTGGGCAAGGTACTAGAGTGCTTGCCTGGGCGGCTTTTGCCTGGAAATTTAGCATGTACCTGGTAGTAACAGCCCTGCTCTACAGGTTGGCTCGTATTTTCTACACTAAGGCACACTTTGGTACCCAAGCTCTTGCTCTTTTGAGGGCGGCTCAGATAGTCCTGCTAGGGGGAATGATCGTCTACTCGCTCCTGACAGCTTTTCTAACGCGGGCTGTGGCAAATGATTATGATCTGCCGGACATCCACAGCGAAAGCACCTTTTTCTCTGACCAGGGTCTGCTGACCCTACTCTTTGTGGCAACTCTCTTCTTTATAGAAGGCGCCCTGCGCCGCGGTCTCACTCTCCAGGAGGACTCCGATGCAACCATCTAAAACAGCCAACAGCTTCCAAGAATCATTCAGCCTACCGTTACTGGGCTTTATCCTTCTGGCCTTTATTTTCCCAGTGACTATGGTCCTTTACTGGCCCTACCCCTCACAGGAAGCTCTGTGGGTGACCTATGAGTCGGCGCCGGGACAGATAACAACCCTGGACACAGCCTCGCTACCGCTCTTTGTCAAAGTTTTTGCTTGGGTGGACCACGCCCTACCCTCCCTGGGAGCAAGTATCTTTGCTCTTCAGATGGCCCGGGTATCAGCCAACTTTAACGTAGCTGCACAATTTACTCAGAAGTCAGTGCGCTACTTCTACCAGCTCCGTATGATGGTGCTGTGGTGGGGGATTGCTTATGCTCTTGTCCACAATATTATTGTTCTCTGGAGCGTAGAGAACTACTACGTAGGCTACGGCAGGATTACCATCAACGGTATCTGGCTCAACTGGCCAATCTTCTATGCAGTGGTTATCTTCCTAATAGCCGGATTTATGGAAGGGGCCCTAAGCCGTAGCCTCAAACTCCAAGAGGACGTAGACGCCACCATCTAAGAATTGAAAGAAGAGCACCCCGCCCACCCCGTAGCGCTAGCATATCTCCCGGGTTGGCGGGGTGCTCCTGTTTCTAGTTAATCTCCACAACCACCGGGGCATGGTCCGAAGCGCCCTTACCCTTACGCTCCTGGCGGTCAATCTCCGCACCCACCACACGGGCCGCCAGTGCAGGGGAATAGAGCTGAAAATCAATCCGCATACCCTCATTCTTAGGGAAACGCAGCTGAGTATAATCCCAGTAGGTATAGGGCACAGAGGTATGAGGCCGGGCCACATCGACCAGACCCAAAGGCTGATCCAAAAAGGCTTGGAAGGCCGCGCGCTCCGGCTCCGTCACATGGGTCATCTGATTCTGGCGGAAGAAATCAATATCCCACACATCCTCATCAAGCGGGGCAATATTAAAGTCACCTACCAGAGCAAACTGGGCACCCGAATCCTGCTCCAACCAGCCCAGCGCCTCCTGCCGGAGCTGACCCAGCCACTCCAACTTATAGGCCATATGCGGGTCGTCCACACCCCGCCCATTGGGCACATACAGGCTCCACACCCGAACCCCACCGCAGGTAGCACCCAAAGCGCGGGCCTCCACCTGGGGCTCCTGCCCCGGCTTACCAAAAGCAGGCTGAGCCGCAAAGGTGCGCTGAATATCTTCAAGCCCTACACGCGAGGCAAGCGCCACACCGTTCCACTGCGAAAGCCCAAAATGAGCTACCTCATAGCCCGAATACTCAAAAATCTCAAAAGGGAAATTCTCATCGGTAGCCTTGGTCTCTTGAAGGGCGAGCACATCCACGTCGCTACGCTCTAACCACTCCTCTACACGGTCAGCGCGGGCACGAATCGAGTTCACATTCCAGGTGGCAATCTTCATGAGTTTAAGCCTAACAGGGCTACTAGCCACCAGCCTTTACCCCTGCCCGGCCACTGGGTTTAGCTCTGAGGGGGCAAGGGGTGAGGTAGAGCTAGCCTCTGGCAAAAATGAAAGTTTACTTAGTTTACCTGGGCTCTGATAGGTACTAGGGTGGTGAGACAGACCAGGTCGTCCACGAAACGAGTAAGCATGGCCCAGACACCGGCAATCGAATTTATAGCGGTCACTAAAAAATACGGAAACACTGCGGTAGTAGACAACCTTAACCTGTCCATACCCCAGGGGAAAATAACCGTCTTCGTTGGCCCCTCCGGCTGCGGTAAAACAACCTCCCTGCGCATGATCAACCGCATGGTTGAGCACACCAGCGGACAGATCCTGGTTAACGGCCAGCCCAATACCGACCAACCCGAGCACCAGCTGCGCCGCTCGATTGGCTATGTTTTACAGCAGGCTGGGCTCATGCCCCACCAGACCGTTGTCGATAATATCGCCACCGTACCCCGGCTCAAGGGAACCCCCGCCCGTCAAGCCAGAGAAAAAGCACTGGCTCTACTTGAAACCGTTGGCCTTGACCCCTCACTGGCTAAAAAATACCCCGCCCAGCTTTCAGGCGGGCAGGCCCAGCGGGTAGGCGTAGCCCGTGCCCTAGCAGGCAACTCATCCATCCTGCTCATGGACGAGCCCTTTAGCGCTATCGACCCCGTCGTACGAGCCGAACTCCAAGAGAACCTGCTTGCTTTACAAAAGGAGCTCAATCTAACCATCGTCTTTGTCACCCACGACATTGACGAAGCAATCCTGCTGGGCGACTATGTAGCTGTTTTTGCCCAAAGCGGCCACATAGCCCAGTTCGGCACCCCCGAAGAAATCCTGCGCATACCTGCCAATGACTACGTGGCATCATTTGTGGGGCGAGACAGAGGAACCAGGCGGCTCACCTTTGCCCAAGCAGACGGCCTCACTCTCTACCCACTGACCTCACCCGATGTCACCGCAGAGAGCTGGAAGCTACGCGTCACCGACGGCAAACCAGACGGCTGGGAGGCCGCAGGAAAATGCTTCCCCGGGGGCTCACTCTTTATACAGGGCGGTAGCCTGCGCGATGCTCTAGACTCGGCACTCTCTTCTCCCTCAGGCTGGGGCGTAGCTGTAGACCAAACTGGTCATCTACTAGGCCTACTCAAAGCAGAAGACGTTCTCCACGCAACCCGGCAGGAGCGAATCCAGCGTTACGGGATTAAGGGCAAGGGGGACAGCGCATGAGCTGGGCCCTCGATAACCTGGGCTATCTAAGCCGGCTCACCCTCCTGCACCTGCTCCAGGCACTTATTCCACTGATCTTCGGGTTCCTCCTATCACTACCCCTAGCCCGCCTAGCACTCAGCCGCCGTAAAGACGGGCGCTCCACCGAAGGGTACACCCCAGTAGGTAAGCTACGCCGGGGCCTAGTCATCAACGGCTCAGCCCTGCTGTATACCATCCCCTCTCTGGCATTATTTGTGCTCATGCCCCTGGTACTGGGTACCTCCATCACTTCCCCCGTAAATGTCTATGTTGCTCTGACCATCTACGTACTTGCCATGATGGTCAGAAGTGCTGTAGACGCCTTTGAATCTGTCTCACCCGTTACCCTCGAAGCCGCCACCGCGCTGGGCTACACCCCTGCCAGGCGGTTCCTCAAGGTGGAGTTCCCCCTGGCCCTGCCGGTCATGATTGCAGGCCTAAGGGTCGCCCTGGTCGCCAATATCTCTATGGTCTCGGTAGGCGCTGTCATTGGTATCCAGTCATTAGGCACCCTCTTCACCGACGGACTCCGCCGTGACCTACCCGCAGAAATTATCACCGGAATTTTACTGACAGTAGTGCTCGCCCTGATTCTGGACCGAGCCCTTGCCCTCGCCGGTAACGGCCTGACCCACTGGAGGAAGGCATGATTTTCGAACAAGTAGGGCACTGGTTCACCGCCCCCGGAGCCTGGTCCGACGCCGGAGGTATCTGGCAACGCCTGGCTGAACACCTAGGATACTCGCTAGTCGTCCTGCTGATAGCTGCCGCTATCGCCCTACCCCTAGGAGCCTGGGTCGGGCATACCGGTAAAGGTGAGAACCTGGTGGTTGCTTCTACTGGAGCGCTCCGGGCCCTGCCCACCCTGGGTCTGCTCACCCTCTTCGCCCTCTGGCTGGGCTTGGGCTTCACCGCCCCAGCCCTAGCCCTCATCATCCTGGCTATCGCGCCCTTACTTGCTGGCACCTATGCCGGTATCTCCGCCGTAGATCCCATCACCATTGATGCCGCCCGCGCTCAGGGCATGACCGCCTGGCAGGTTCTGACCCGGGTAGAACTACCCATCGCCCTACCACTGATTTTTGGTGGCATCCGCAACGCTGCCCTCCAAGTTATTGCTACGGTCACCGTGGTCGCCTACATCAACCTGGGTGGCCTGGGCCGCTACCTCATTGATGGCCTAGCCGTCCGCGACTACGCCCGCATGGTTGCCGCCGTCATTCTGGTGGCAGCGCTCGCTCTTGTTGTCGATGCCCTGCTGGCTTTGATTCAGCGCCTACTGACCTATCCCGGATTAAGGTAAAAACATGACTTCATTCTCTTTCTCCCGCCGTTCTTTCTTCACCGGGCTAGGCCTGACCGCCGGTGCTCTGGGTCTGAGCGCCTGCGGCCTGGACGGTTCTAGCGCCTTTGGCAGCGGGGCTCAGGCAGGCACCATCACAGTTGGTTCGGCTGATTTCACGGAGTCTCAGATTATTGCTGAAATCTATGCGGCGGCTCTGAACACCCGTGGCTTTGAGGCCCAAACAGCGCCTGCTATCGGTGCCCGCGAGGCCTACCTTGGGGCGCTGGCTGAGGGCACCGTGACCGTGGTACCCGACTATTCAGGGAACTTGCTTCTCTACTTTGACGCGCAGGCTAAGGCACAAACAGCACAGGAAGTTCTCGAGGCCCTGCCCCAGGCCCTACCCCATGAACTGGCGGTTCTCTCGGCGGCCCCGGCCCAGAACAAGGACTCCCTGGTTGTCACAACACAGACCGCGCAGGAACGCGGGCTGAACAGTCTGGAAGATTTAGCGGGTTTGAGCGGTAAGCTGGCCCTGGGGGCACCGCCTGAATTTGCCGAGCGCACCTATGGCTTGCCCGGATTGAAAGAAAAATACGGTTTTACTCCCTCTTCCTTCGAACCCATCAACGATGGGGCTGGTCCGCTGACCGTGGCCGCCCTGGCAGATGGGACAGTTGATATGGTCAACCTCTATTCCACCGACCCGGCTATTAAAGCCAACGGGTTTGTGGTGCTCGCAGACCCCCTCAATCTGATTCTGCCCCAGCAGGTTCTACCGGTGGCACATGCCGCTACGCTGTCGGTCGCGGCGGCCAAGGTGCTTGATGAAGTGTCGGCTCTCATCACTACCCAAGCCCTGATTGAGCTCAACACCAGGGTTTCGGGTGAAGAGAAAGCATCCCCCCAGGTCGCTGCTAGCGACTGGGTGAAAGCAAACTTCCCGGCCAAGAAATAGCGCCGTAGGCCCCAATAAAAATAAGGTGCCCGCCAGCGCCACCCAACAGAGTGTTGAGGGCCGCGGCGGGCACGGTGTTTCCGAGGAACCGGTTAACTTTTAGAAATAGCCCTTATACGCTCTCTGGGAAGGCCTGAAGACGGCCACCGACCATGCGTTCGAGCACACGAATGACCTGGCAGGAGTAGCCGAACTCGTTGTCATACCAGACGTAGAGAATGGCGTTCTCGTCCCCGGAGGTAATGGTGGCTAGACCATCGACCACGCCGGCGGCACGGGAGCCTACAAAGTCGGTAGAGACAACCTCGTGTGAGTCGGTGTAGTCAATCTGGCGGCGCAGGGGAGAACGCAAGGAGCGCTCCCGCAGCAGGTTGTTGAGCTCGTCCTTAGACCCTACGGGCTTTTCCAACTGCAGGCTCAGAATCGCCATAGACACATCGGGGGTGGGCACACGAATGGCATTGCCGGTCAGCTTACCCTCAAGCTGGGGCAGGGCCTTAGAAACAGCCTTAGCAGCGCCGGTCTCGGTAATAACCATGTTGAGCGCAGCGGAGCGGCCACGGCGGTCACCCTTGTGGAAGTTATCAATGAGGTTCTGGTCATTGGTGAAGGAGTGAACCGTCTCCACATGCCCACGCTTAACCCCGTAGACCTCGTCCATGACTGCCAGCACCGGGGTAATAGCGTTAGTAGTGCAGGAGGCGGCGGAGAGGATCGCGTCCGAATCCTCGATGATGCTGTCGTTTACACCGCAGACAATATTTTTGACGCCCTTACCGGGTGCAGTGAGCAGGACGCGTGAAACCCCCTTGGCTTCAAGGTGGCGGGAGAGGCCCTCTTTATCACGCCAACGGCCGGTGTTATCGACCACGATAGCCTTCTCAATACCATAGGCCGTGTAGTCGACTTCCGCCGGGTCGGATGCGTAGATAAAGCGGATGGGGGTGCCGTTGGCAATGATAGTGGAGTTCTCTTCATCGACCCGGATTGTACCCTTGAAGGCCCCGTGAACCGAATCGCGGCGCAGGAGGGAAGCGCGCTTGTAGATATCGTTATCGGTGTTTTTACGAACGACCACGGCGCGGAGCTTGGGCCCTGCACCCGCTGAACGCTCTAGCAAGATACGCGCCAGCAGGCGGCCAATTCGACCAAAACCATAGAGAACAACGTCCTGTGAGGAAGTTTCGATCTGACCTTTCTTGCCAACAACCGGGGCTAGGGTTTGCCGCAACCATTCCTGGCGGTCGCGGGCACCAGATCCCTCAAACTCGCCTTGCAGGCTGGCGATGTCGATGGAGCAGGCTCCCAGTTCAAGCTGGCTGAGGGCCTGCAGAAGTGCCAGGGAATCAGCGGGGTTCAGCTCAACATCGTCGAGCTGACGAGCAAAGCGGTGGGCCTTGAGAATCTGAATCACTGACTTGTTAATGAGGCTGTGACCGTGGATTGAAACAACGACCTTATTCTCCCGGTTTAACCTGCCAATGAGGGGAATCATTGCCTCAGCTTCAGCCTCAGCGGCTAGCCACTGCTGGTGGGCGTTCTCGGCGGAGATTGACATGGTGATATGACCTCTTCTTCCTCGATGAGTAGCGTCCTTGAACTCACCGGTTAGTAGCGCGACGGTGCGCTGCTAGCTAGTGTCTGATGGGCGCCAAACCAGATCACAGCCAGGCAAAACCCCTGGATATGGTGGCGCTACAAATCCAGTCTAGCGTTCTTAAGAAGCTCTTTATTTCTGCGCGCAGTTTATGACAAAAAGACTGCTCACGAGACCAAAGAAATGAGTAAACTAAGTTTATGCTTACTGTCATTGGCGAAGCCCTCGTAGATCTTGTCCAGCGCCCCGGCGTAGAGTCCCACGCCCACCCCGGCGGTTCCCCTATGAATGTTGCTGTGGGCGTGTCCCGTTTGGGCCATGAGACCCAGTTTATTGGCCGCTACGGTAGCGATGCCTACGGTGATCTGATTGAGGAGCACCTGCGGGCTTCCGGCGTGATCCTGCCGGTTGGTGCAGATGCCAAGAAGACTTCTGTTGCTCAAGCCAAGACCGGTGAGACCGGTGCCACTGACTACGAGTTCGACATTGACTGGTCCCTGGATGCAGCTGAAGCTGCCCTTGAAGAGGTAGCTAAGAAGGCGACCGCCGTCCACGTCGGTTCTATCGGTGCCATGCTTGAACCCGGTGCCAGCGCGGTGCTAGAAACCGTGCGCCAGGCCGCGCCTCACGCTCTGATTTCCTATGACCCTAACTGCCGCCCCACCATCGTCTCCGACGTTTCTGTAGCTCGGGAGCGGGCTGAAAACCTGGTCCGATACGCTCATGTGGTTAAGGCTTCTGACGAGGATTTGCTCTGGCTTTACCCCCACCGTGCTCTTGAAGAATCGGCCCGGGCCTGGTTGGATTTGGGTGCTTCCCTGGTGGTTATTACCCGCGGTGAGATGGGGCCTTGGGCGCTGACCCACAAGACCTCACCCGAAGGCCTTGCCCTGCCTGCTTACCGTGTAGAGGTTGCCGATACGGTGGGTGCCGGTGACTCTCTGATGGCCGCCCTGCTTGCGGCTCTCCTGGATCGTGACATTGAGGGGAAAGATGCCCGTGCCGCCATTGAGCTCTTGAGCAAGGATGACCTCAAAGAGATTCTGGCTTTCTCCGTGGTTGCCGCCGGTATCACCGTTTCACGACAGGGAGCTAACCCTCCCACCCGCGAAGAACTAGACGCTGTAC
Organism: Rothia sp. CCM 9416; assembly: GCF_048513535.1. Lineage (NCBI taxonomy): Bacteria > Bacillati > Actinomycetota > Actinomycetes > Micrococcales > Micrococcaceae > Rothia > Rothia sp. CCM 9416. Next base: position 44,803 of record NZ_JBLXXR010000013.1, read on the forward strand.
TCTATCCCGGCCAGTAAGCCGGTTACCGCGCCTTGCAGATAGTTTTCTACCCGCCCACTTCAAGGAGGCTCCGCCATGCTTAACCGCCAGCCCTACGCAGATCTGCCCGAGCTGCCGACTTTCACCCTGACTTCTGCCGATGTGGAGGACGGTGCGCCGCTACCTCCGGCCCAGGTCTCCGGAATCATGGGGTGCGGTGGGCAGGACGTCTCCCCCCAGCTTTCCTGGTCAGGTTTTCCGCCCGAAACCAAGTCCTTTGTGGTGACCTGCTATGACCCCGATGCCCCCACCCCCAGCGGGTTCTGGCACTGGGCTGTCTCTAATCTGCCAGCAGATGTGACTGAGCTAGCTAGCGGAGCAGCGGAAAATCTGCCAGCAGGTGCGCTGACCCACCTCAATGACGGTGGTACCCGTGGATACATTGGCGCGGCACCACCGGCAGGTCATGGCCCCCACCGTTACATCTTCTGTGTCACCGCTGTTGACGTTGAGCGACTCGACCTGGACCAGAAGGCCAGCCCTGCTGTCGTCAACTTTAATCTCTTCTTCCACGGCATTGCCCGCGCCTTCCTGACGGCGACACACGAAGAGAAATAAAGCACCTGCACATGATCAAGCTGATTGCCAGCGACCTGGATGGGACGCTGATTGGTCATGACTTTAGGTTCCGCCCCCGTACCTTAGAGGCTCTGCATTTGGCAGCAGATGCTGGTATTCAGATCGTTTTTGTGACCGGGCGGCCCCTGCGCTGGATGCAACCCGTCTTGGAGCAGCTCGGTTCTGAATGGAACGGTGAGAACTCTTTTGTTTTCTGCTCTAATGGGGCGGTGACCTATGACATTGGCCAGGGGAAGGTGCTTGCAACCCGCACTATGAGCGGCACCGAGACCCAGGCCCTGCACAGCGAACTGGAAAGAGTTTTCCCCGGTTCTCTCTTTATTGCTGAGACCCTGGACCAGGTCTACGTTCAGGGGAAGTATCGGCCACATGAGCAGGAAGACTCTACCAAGATCGTGGAAGGCCCCATAGGGCGCACCCTTGATTCCGAGGCGGGTGTCGTTAAATACCTGCTCTACCGGGAAGGGGCTGCCCCTTCTGCACTCTTAGACCAGGTGCGTGATGTGGTGGGGGAGCGAGCGGCTGTGACCCGCTCTGCCCCCTACCAGCCCCTGGTCGAGCTTGCCCGAAAGGGGCTGAACAAAGGCTGTGTTCTGGCTGACTTCGCGGCCGAGCACAGTATTAGATCAGATGAGGTCTTAGCGTTTGGCGACATGCCCAATGACTTGGAGATGCTAACCTGGGCGGGGAAAGGTTACGCCATGGAATCTGGTCTTCCCCAGCTAAAAGAGCAGGTGGGGCGCACCTGCCCGGGGTTCGATCAAGACGGTGTAGCCCAGGTAATTGAAGGCATACTCGCTCATCCTTCAGAAGACCTTATTTGAACTGCGCGTAATAATATACTGGGGTCATGCAGGCACACGCATTTACACCCTTAAAGAGGTACGCCTCTACCTCTATCTACGCCCATAGAGGCTTAGCCCAAACACAGGCAGAGAATACCGATGTTGCTTTTGCGGACGCCCTCAAGGCTGGGGCTGACTGGATTGAAACAGATGTGAACACCACATCCGATGGTGCTGTGGTGGTTTTCCATGACCCTACCCTGGACCGGCTTAGCGATAGCGTCGGCGCTATCAAAGACATGACCTGGGAGCAGGTGCGGGCTGTTGAACTCAAGGACGGTGGCACCGTACCGCTGCTGGAAGGTACGCTTCGGGCTTTCCCCCAAGCCCGTTTTAACATTGACCTCAAAGATGCGGGATCGGCTGAAAGAATCATTCCAGTCCTTTTAGCAACCGGTGCCCAAGAGCGGGTTCGCGTGGCTTCCTTTAGTGAGCGTCGGCTGCGTCAGGCTCACCGCGCGGCGCAGAAGGCAGGTATCAGCCTGAGCATGAGTGCTTCACAACTTGCGGTTTCCCTCTTCTATCTTGCGTCGCGGGTAGCGCCTGGGCTGTGGGCTTCGCTCTTGCCTTTGATCAAGCACCTTTTTCTTCCCTTTGATTCTTTGCAGATCCCGGTCTACTACAGGTTGGCTGGCCGTAACATACGCATTGCCGACAGGGCATTGGTTGAGGCGGCCCACCGCGCAGGCCTGGAGGTCCACGTGTGGATCGTTGATGATCAGCGCACCATGCGGGAACTGATCGCACTAGGCGTTGACGGGATCGTCACTAACCACACAGACGTGCTTGCCAGAATCCTTGGGCGTTCTGAGTAAATAGTTCTTAACCCAAAGGCACCGAACCAAGATAGGTTCAGTGCCTTTTCTGTGGGCTGTGCATATCAGCTTTTGGGGCTAGTGGATGTCGCCTTTAGCCTCGGTGGGGGTGAGCGGTTCGGGGTGGGCACCGCTGCGCTTGTTGAGGGCAGCCATGAGATGGTAGACCACCAGGGTCGCTGCTGTACCCAGGGCGATACCGGCGAACTGCAGGCCGGCAATGTCCCAGGTGTAGTCGGCGATACCCACAATCAGAGCTACCGACGCGGCGCTCAGATTAACCTGGTTGGAGAAGTCTACGCGGTTCTCCACCCAGATACGCACGCCGAGCATACCGATCATGCCGTAGAGCACGGTGGCGGCACCGCCCAGCACACCGGCAGGTACTGATGCCACGGCGGCACCAAAGACGGGGAAAATAGAGAGCAGGACAGCGAAGATAGCCGCTACCCAGTAGGCGGCGGTTGAGTAGACCTTGGTTGCGGCCATGACACCGATGTTCTCGGCGTAGGTGGTGGTACCGGAACCGCCACCGGCACCGGCCAGGGTGGTTGCCAGACCGTCCGCCATGAGGGCACGTCCTGAGTATTTATCGAGGTTATCCCCGGTCATCAGCGCCACTGACTTGACGTGGCCGATGTTCTCAGCGACCAGAACCAGGATGACGGGTATGAAAAGACCGGCCAGGTTCCAGTGGAACTCGGGGTGCTGGAAGTGGGGCAGACCGATCAGGCCCTCATTCTCCCAGGCGGCCTGAATCTTTTCGAACTTGACTTCTCCGCGTAGGGCGGCGGTCATGTAACCGATAACTACACCCAGCAAAATGGATAGACGGCCAATCATGCCCTTGAAGAGTACTGAAATGAGGATGATAGAGGTCAGCGTAACCAGCGCGGTCACGGGGGCTTCCATAAAGTTCTTCTTAGCGCTGGGGGCAAGGTTGAAGCCAATGAGAGCCACAATGGAGCCGGTAACCACCGGGGGCATGAGCTTGGTCAGCCAGGCGGTGCCAGCAATCTGAACAACGGCACCGACTATGAAGAGGGAGATACCGGCCATGACAATGCCGCCCAGTGCACCGCCGGGGCCGTACTGGTTACTTGCGGCCGCCAGAGGGGCAATGAAAGCGAAAGAAGACCCCAAATAGGAGGGTACGCGCCCGGCTGTTATCAGCAGGAAGAGCATGGTGCCCACACCCGAGAAGAAGAGCGTGGTCGCCGGTGGGAAGCCGGTCAGCAGGGGGACCAGGAAGGTTGCGCCGAACATGGCCACAACGTGCTGGGCGCCGATACCGATGGTACGGCCCCAGGTCAGCCGTTCAAGCGGGTGGACGACCCCGCCGGGGGTAATGCTTTTGCCGTCGCCGTGTAGCGTCCAGGCGAAGCCCAATCTGGAGTTATTGTCTGCCAATGCTCTGCGCTCCTTATGCCCCACCAGTGGGGCTGTGCGGGTCTGAGGTGTGTGTGAACCGCTAGTAATTGTACGGTGCTCACTTGGTTTGCGGGCCAAGAGAACGGCGGTAACCGGTGTGATATTGCTTAGGGGAAACCAGAAAACCATTCCATAGGGTCTGCACCACCGTTTGGATCATGTAGAGGTTCCCCCGCTACCTGAAGAGAGGGCACCCGACCCCAGCAATCGACAAATAGGCCCTTGAAAACTTAACCTGTTAAGTAACCCCGCCGCACCTACCAAGGGCCCACCTGTGACCATAGTTCTTGCGCTTTTTCTCCTTGCCACCATCGCCACACCCTGGCTCTACCGTCGCATGGGGACCTCCACCTTCTACCTGCTGGCCGCTACCTCGGCGGCGGTGCTTGCGCTGGTGCTCTCGCGCACCGGCTCCATCCTGGGCGGAACCCCCTGGCAGGAAAGCTACCGGTGGATCCCGCAACTGAGCCTTGAGCTGACCTTCCGCATGGATACCCTCTCCTGGGTTATGAGCCTGCTGGTGCTGGGCGTCGGTTCGCTGGTGCTCTTCTACTGCGCCAGCTACTTCAAGCACTCCACCGGTGATAACGGCCAGTTCGCGGCCTATCTCTTTGGTTTTGCCGGTGCCATGTTCGGGCTGATCACTGCCGATGACTTCGTCGTCATGTTCATCTTCTGGGAAATCACCACCATTCTTTCCTACCTGCTCATCGGCTACTCCCGGCATCGCCTGTCGGCCCGCCGTTCAGCCCTCCAAGCGCTGACCGTTACCACCGCAGGTGGCCTGGCTATGCTGGTGGGTATTGTGATGCTGGGCTACAGCCTGGGCACCTACAGCCTGAGCGAGCTGGTAGAGCGCGGGCCAAGTCTTCTGGCCGCCGCGCACACCGGGGACGGGCCCCTCAGCCTGGGCATGCTCTCAACCGCCCTGGTGCTGATTCTGTGCGGTGCCCTGTCCAAGTCCGCCATTTTCCCACTCCACTTCTGGCTCCCCGGGGCTATGGCCGCACCCACCCCGGTCTCTGCCTATCTGCACGCCGCCGCTATGGTCAAGGCCGGTATCTATATCCTGCTCCGCCTAGCCCCCGGCTATGGTGAAGTTGCCCTCTGGCAGAACACCCTCATCATCTTTGGTGCATTCACCATGGTTTTTGGTGGCTGGAGCGCCCTCAAACAGACCGACCTCAAACTCATTCTGGCCTACGGTACGGTCTCCCAGCTGGGCTTCCTGGCCCTGGTCATTTCGGGAGGGACCCCCGATGCGCTCTACGCGGCTGTTGCGCTCATGGTTGCCCACTCCCTCTTCAAGGCCAGCCTCTTTCTCTCCGTGGGTATTATTGACCACCAGTCCGGCACCCGCGATATTCATAAGCTTTCCGGTATCTACCGGCACGCGCCCAAGCTGGCTGTCCTGGCCACACTCTCCGCCGCTTCTATGGCGGGCCTACCGCCCCTGGCCGGTTTCGTGGCAAAAGAAGCCGTCCTAGAAACCTACCTGGGCCCCACCGTGGGCTGGCAGCACGCCCTAACCCTGATCGCCATTTGTGTCGGGTCTATCCTGACCTTCGCGTATTCAGCCCGCTTTGTCTGGGGTGCTTTCGCCGTCAAGCCCTACGCCTACATGCACCGTGAGGGCGTCAAATACTGCCAGCTACCGCACCAGGCCGGTGCCGAGGCCACCCCGGCAGATACCCCCGTCAGCCCGCGCGCTCTGGAAGGCAACCGCCGGGGAGTTAAGCTCAGCCCCGACACCGCCTTCCACCCGGTCCCCTATACTTTCCTTTGTGCACCGCTGGTACTGACCCTGCTCAGCCTGCTCTACGGCTTCTACCCGGAACCGGTGCACCTCTTCATTACACCTATCCTCACCGCCTTCCCCGCAGAGGCTGAGCCGCTGAGCCTGCACCTGGCCCTCTGGCACGGCATCACCCCGGCGCTCCTGACTTCGCTGGCCATTATGGCAATCGGCACCTTACTCTTTATCTTCCGCAAGCAGATTGAAGAGCTCCAGAGCGCCCTGCCCACAACACCGAATGCCTCGATTGTCTACCGCGATCTCATGGACTCCCTGGACAGGCTAGCGGTCTGGGTCACCGGTGTCACCCAGCGCGGCTCCCTGGGTTTCTACCTGGGTATTATCCTGATTACCGCCGTGGTTGTTCCCTTCACGGCTCTCTACATCAACGAAACCCCACCGCTGGCCAACGTGCGAGTCTCCGAATCCCCGGCCCAGTGGTCCATTGTGATTGTGATGATTGTGGCCGCCCTGGTTGTGGTCTTTGTCCGCAAACGCTTCCTAGCTATCATGATGGTTTCGGTGACCGGCTATGGCATGGCAATTCTCTTTGCCTTACGGAGCGCACCCGATCTAGCCACCACCCAGCTTTTGGTGGAGACCATCGTCCTGGTTGCTTTCGTGCTGGCCATGCGCGTGCTACCCCGCAAAATCCCCCTGATCCGCACCAAGGGCGGGGCAGACGGGGCCCACAAAACCCTGCGCATCATCATTGCCTTGGGCTTTGCCGGTCTCATGATGGCCCTGGCCATGTTCACGCTCTCATCTCGCTCGCTTTCACCTATCTCCGTGGAGATGCCACAGCTGGCCTACCAGATCGGACACGGCTACAACGTGGTCAATGTGACCCTGGTTGATATGCGCGGCTGGGATACCTTCGGGGAAATATCCGTGCTGGCCCTGGCCGCTACCGGTGTTGCCTCCTTGCTCTTTATCGGCGGGCGGGCAGACTCTGCCAGCACCCGCCGACCGGACACCCAGACCATGAAAAAGATCGAGAAATCCTTTGCTCAGCGCACCCAGATTACGGTGCAACAGCGAGTCGCTGGCCAGTTCTCCTCGGTAGAGCGTGACCCCTTCATCGTGGCCGGGCGCACCCTGCCGCCGGAGTTCCGTTCCATCCTGCTGGAGGTTATGACCCGCCTGCTCTTCCACACCCTGATCATGGTTTCCCTCTACATGCTGTTTGCCGGGCACAACCTGCCCGGTGGCGGCTTTGCCGGCGGCCTGGTTGTTGGCCTGGCTTTGGCCGTGCGCTACCTAGCCGGTGGGGGAGCAGAGCTTCGTGCCGCCTCACCGCTCTCTGCGGGTGCTTTCCTGGGCGCAGGTCTGGGTATTGCAGCCCTCTACGCCCTGGCTCCCGTCTTCTGGGGTGACCCGGTGTTCTCCAGTTATGCCCTGGACTTCTGGCTACCGGTCTTTGGCCAGGTCCACTTTGTCACCGCCACCATCTTCGATGTCGGGGTCTACCTGCTGGTGATTGGACTGGTTCTAGATATCCTGCGAAGCCTGGGTGAACGCATCGACCTGAAGCTCATGAACGAACGCCGCAGAAAAGAAAAACAAGCCCGCGCCAAAGCAGGAAAGGCCTAAGAAATGGTCATTGATTTCAGCCTTATCCTGGTCATGGGCGTGCTCTACGCTGTGGGGGTCTACCTCATTCTGGACCGATCCCTGACCCGCGTCCTACTCGGTCTGATGCTCATGACCAACGCGACAAACATCCTGATTCTGCATGCGGGGGGACCGGCGGGTCTGGCACCTTTCTATAAGGCAGATGCCGCCGCAAATGACTATTCAGATCCGCTTCCGCAGGCCCTGATTCTAACGGCAGTCGTGATTTCCTGCGCAGTCACTGCCCTGGTCCTGGGCATCATCTACCGTAGCTGGTTGCTTTCACGCGCCGATGAAATTACCGATGATATCGAAGATATCCGCGTTGCTATCAAAGACAGCTTCGACAAAGAAGAGGACGCCGCCGCAGAGGTCGATAGCTCCGAGTTTGACGGTGACGAAGAGACCCGTGAGAAAAAATTCACTGAAGCTGAAGAGAAGAATAAACTGATCCACACCGGCTCCTACTCAGCCACACCCAAGAAGGCGGACTAGCTCATGCAGATAGCCCAGCTTGCTCCTCTTTGTGTCATCATTCTGTTCCTGGCGGCAGCCATCACCTTTATCTCTCGCAAGGCACGCCTTCAGCGTGTCATTGCCTTTACTGCGGTAGCTTCTACCCTTGCTTTTGAGAGCCTGCTCCTGGCTTCGGCTTGGTCTGGCCCGCCTCAGACCGTGCATCTAGCGGGCTGGGAGGCACCGTTTGGTATCACCATGGTGGTGGATCAGCTGTCGTCGCTCATGCTGGTGGTGTCTTCGATCATCTCACTGGCGGTGCTGGTTTTTGCTACTGGCCAGCACCTGCAAGATGAAGACGATGAGGTGCCCATCTCTGTCTTCTACCCCACCTACCTGCTTCTGTTGGCGGGCGTATCTAACGCCTTCTTGGCGGGGGACCTGTTCAACCTCTACGTGGGTTTTGAGATCCTGCTCATGGCCTCCTACGTGCTAATCACCATGAACGCTAATACCCCGCGTATCCGGGCCGGTGTGACCTATGTGGTGGTTTCGGTTGTCTCATCCATGCTCTTTCTGACCGCTATCGGCTTTGTCTACGCGTCGGTTGGCACCATCAACATGGCTGATCTTTCCCTCAAATTGGGCACCCTGCCCGAGGGCACCCAGATGCAACTCCACCTGATGCTCCTGATTGCTTTCGGTATTAAGGCGGCGGTGTTCCCGCTTTCCCTCTGGCTCCCGGACTCCTACCCGACGGCACCGGCCCCGGTGACGGCGGTGTTTGCGGGCTTGCTGACCAAGGTGGGTGTGTACGCGATTATCCGTACCGAGACCTTACTCTTCCCTGAGGGACGGCTCGATACCCTGCTGGGGGTTGTAGCGGCCCTGACTCTGGTTGTGGGTATCTTGGGTGCCCTGGCTCAGGATGACATCAAGCGTCTGCTGTCTTTCATCTTGATTAGCCATATCGGCTATATGATCTGGGGGATTTCGCTGGGTAATGAACTGGGTCTGACCACAGTGGTCTTCTACATCGCTCACCATATTGTGATTCAGACTGGCCTCTTTATGGTGGTTGGCTTGGTGGAACGCCGCGGCGGGTCCACCAATACCCGCCGTTTGGGTGGCCTTGTTAAGACCGCGCCTTTCCTGGCCCTGCTCTACTTCATTCCCGCCATTAACCTGGGTGGCATCCCGCCTTTCTCGGGCTTTATCGGCAAGGTGGGCTTTTTGGAGGCTTCTGTAGAAAATGGTGGGTTTCTGGCCTACGCTAACGCCGGAATCGGTGTTTGGGTCTCCCTGCTGACTCTGCTGTCTCTGGCCCGCGTGTGGAACAAGGCCTTCTGGCGGCCCGCTAGGGAAGCAGAAGATCCCACCCCTGAGCTGGTCATGGCCGAGCACTCCGAGGACCCGGCTCACTACCAAGCCAAGCCTATTCCCGCAACCATGATGCTTCCGACCGTCAGCCTGGTAGTGGTGGGCGTACTGATTACCGTGTTTTCGGGTCCCCTGTTTCAGCTCGCTGATAAGGCCTCGGATAACCTCTTTACCCCCGATATGTATATCACCTCGGTCTTTGGGCCGGATGCCCCCACCCGCTCCGACTACTTGCAGCAGCAAATCGTTGATCACAGATCCCAGGAGGTGAACCAGTGAAGAAGTCTTCCCTGAGCCTGGCGGGCCTGGTTCACGCCCTTCCGCCGTTTGCCTGGCTGGTCTTTGTCTGGTGTGCCCTCTGGCAGGATTTCTCGCTCCGCTTTGTGGCTTTTGGTGGGCTCCTGGCATTTCTGGTCATGGCCGTCTTTAAGCTCCCCACTCTTTACCTGTCCAACCGGCTCAATATCTTCTACGCTTCTCAGTTTGTGGTGCTCCTATTCTGGAATATCGCCAAGGCGAGTGTGGAGGTCATGTGGCTGGCCGCTATCTTCCGCCCACCCCTGTCTAACTCGGTGGTTGCGGTACCTTTGCGCACCCGCTCCGACCTTCTGCTGACGGCTGTTTCTCACACCATGTCGCTGATACCGGGCTCGGTGGTTGTTGAAGTGGATCGTTCCCATTCGGTGCTTTACTTCCATGTTTTAAATATTTCTACCCCCGCTGAAATTGAGCGCTTCACCAGGAGTGTCGCCTATTTTGAGGCGCTCATTATCAAGGCATCTGGCAGTAAAGAAGAGTACGAGGTCCTCAAAGCTGAAGAAGCGGCTATGACCGTAGCCCCTAAGGAGGAAGGATGAGCTGGGTTTTCTGGGCTACAGGCCTGATGCTGACGCTGGCCACCTGGGGCACCGTCTACAGGATCTGGAAAGGGCCTGCACTCCTGGACCGTGTACTCGCCAGCGATGTGCTTCTCTCCATTTTGACTGCGGCTTTGTGCCTGCTCATGATTCTGACCGATAGCCAGTTCTACATGATTCTGCTGGTTACTATCGCCATGATTGGTTTTGTGGGTTCGGTGACGGTCGCCCGGTTTGCCGATAACTCTAAGGCTGATGAACCCGCACCGGCGTCTAAGGTTATTGCTCCTGGCCGCTTGAAGGCCCGCCGCCAGCGTCTTGCGGGCTCAAAGAAGAGCCGCTCGGCAACTAAGAAGAGCGAAGTTAAGTCAGAGGAGGGCCCCAAATGAGTCTCGATACGGTTTTTGATGTGCTCACCGCCGTCTGCATGATTGCCGGTGCCCTCATGTCCTTGGGCGCGGCAATCGGTCTGGTGCGCTTCCCGGACCTGCTCACGCGCTTGCACGCGGGTACTAAGCCTCAGGTTTTTGGCATGATTCTGATGCTCCTGGCGGTGGGATTTCATTTCCGCTCCTGGGCCCTGCTCCCGGTCCTGCTGGTGATTTTGCTCCTGCAGATGCTGACCATCCCCATTTCCGGGCATATGATGGGCCGCTCGGGCTACCGTAACAAGCACTTCCATAAGGACGACCTGCGTCACGATGACCTGCGTGCTCTAGTCGATAGGTCCGAACCCTAACCTTGCCCCATGAGACAGGCCAGCCCGGTAGGAACATTGAAGGGCCTAACGGGCCAGTATGCCTCTTGAGTACACGGAATAAAGAGGGGGCTAGGAGTTAGCGGATTCCCGCCATTTTATGGACAATCCACCGATTCATACCACCCAGGGCTACTCCTAGGGCGATGGTTATAAGCCCTAGTGTAGTGAAATAGGCTACTTCGGTTTCTATAGAGTAGAAGCGCCCAAGCCAGCCGGCTAGCACCGTGCCAAGTGCCGAAGAGGTGAAGTAGAGGGCCATCATGGCTACTCGGTGGTTTTGGGGTGCCAGCTTGGTTGCTAGCGAGATACCTACAGGAGAGATTGCTAGTTCACCCAGGGTGCAGATGAAGAGAATCAAGACAATCCACAGGAAGCTAACCTCAGTGTTCCCAGCCTGGGGGATAAAGAGCAAGAAGGCGACCCCGGTCAGAATAAGAGCTAGGGAGAACTTGAGGGGGGTGGTGGGTTGGCGCTCGCCCATCCTGGTCCACAAGGCTGTGAAAACGGCACCGAAAATGATGATGAAGATCGGGTTGATGGAGTTCATGAATTCCGGTGTGAGCTGTAGACCCATGATGTTCCAGTTGATACGGGACTCGGAGTAGATAGCAAGCACGGTGAACTGTTGCTGGAAGAGCGCCCAGAAAGCCACGCTTCCAAAGAACATGGGGATAAAGGAGATCACCCGTGAGTGTTCTTCTGCAGTGGTGAGTTTGGAGGTCAGCAGAGTGTAGAAAAGTGCGAGAGCGCAGACCGCGATAAGGCTCATGACCCAGGTATCCAGGTTGTCGGGGGTGATCAGGCCGGTGAAGACCAAGGCTAGAATTGCGGCAATAATGACAACTGCGGCTACGCTGTAGGCCTTCTTTTCGGAAGGGCTTAGGGGCGCAGAGATCTGGTGGACGCTCTCTGGCAGGTTCTTTCGGGTTAGAGCGTATTGGATTAGGCCGATAGCCATGCCAGCCGCCGCTAGGCCGAAGGCCATGTGGAAGCCGTAGGTTTCACGGGTAAGGCCGGTCAGTGCTGGGCCGAAGAGGGCACCCAGGTTAATACCGATGTAGAAGATAGTGAAACCCCCATCACGACGGGGGTCTTCGTGCTGGTAGAGAGAACCTACTAGTACGGAGGCATTGGCTTTGAGCCCGCCAGAGCCGATAGCGACCATGATGAGGCCGGTGATAACACCACTTGCACCTGGTAGAAGGGCTAGCGCCAGGTGGCCGCCCATGATGAGGGTAGCTGAGGAAAATAGGGTGCGTTCGGGCCCTAGGATCCTATCCCCAAAGATGCTACCAACGATGGTCATCAGGTAGACCATGCCACCGTAGGCCCCCATGACACCTGCAGCTGAGGTATCGCTGAGCAGGGCAAGTCCGCCGCGTTCAGTTTCCCAGTAGAGGTAGTAGAGCATGAGCACCTGCATCCCGTAGAAGGAAAAACGTTCCCACATTTCTACGGAGAAGAGGTTAGCTAGCATTCGGGGGTGGCCGAAGAAGGTTTTTCCGCTGGAGGGGGCCGGGTGTTCTCGTTTTGTCTTGTGTGCAGTTTCGGAGAGCGAAGACATGTATGTTTCTCCTGGTTGCTGGGGTTGATGCCTCATAAGTGCGGGCATTGCTTGCTTTACTGTGTGAGTTTACATCCTCTCCGCCAAAGGCCTTAGGCTAGGTCAAGGAGCAGTGACGGGATCCATAGGTAGCTGGTGTAAAGGGTAAGGCTCCTGCACCATGCTTTAGACCCCTTGCTTTAGCCCTGATAGAAGCTGAGAGTAACAGAAAATAGCTGGTTTCCAAGGAGGAATGTAGCAGCATGGAATTTGAGATACAACCCAAATCGGTGAATGAGTTGGCTGAGCAGCTGGTTGCTACTGGCGTGCAAACCAACAAGTATGCCCAGGTTCTGTTGGAATCTAATTACTATGACCCAGCTGTATCTGGGCGGTTCACAGTGGAACTTGTGAACTTATCTGATTTAGGGTTTGATGAGCCAGCAACGCTACAACATGTTTATGAGCGTGCTCAGGCCACAGGCTACTGCCTCTGTCCACTTGAACTTGCCCCGTATGCGCGTATGCAGTGGTTAGAGCAGGCCCAGAGCAACACTTCGATACTGAGCGGTACCCACTCTATGCCAGATAGTGCCGTCAACGTTGCTACCCCGGTACTTTCAGAAGATCACACATTCCCTAAGGGCTTTTACTTGCGCGTAGTGGACGGCGTTCCTTGGTTACGGGGCTACCGATGTGATGATACCTATCTCTTCCCCTTGGAAAGCTGCTTCATGTTTGTCCTACCGCCAGAAAACTAGCCAGGGGAAGGGGGCCCCTTACCCCGCACGGAGTAAGAGGCCCTTGAGGTACGAGCGGGGGTTAGGCGATGACGCTATCGACCAGCGCCTTGGCTTCGTTCTGTACCTGGGTCAGGTGATCAGGGCCGATAAAGGATTCTGCATATATCTTGTAGACGTCCTCGGTCCCTGAGGGGCGAGCTGCGAACCAGGCGTTCTCGGTGGTCACTTTTAGACCGCCAATGGAGGCACCGTTGCCCGGTGCCTGGGTGAGCTTAGCGGTAATGGCCTCGCCTGCCAGCTGGGAGGCGGTCACATCGGCGGGGGAGAGCTTGCTCAGCTTAGCTTTCTGTTCACGGGTTGCAAGGGCGTCTACGCGGGCGTAGGCGGGCTCACCAAAAGCGTCAGTTAGCTCTGCGTAGCGCTGCGACGGGGTCTTACCGGTCACAGCAGTCATTTCGGAAGCCAGCAGAGCCAGAATGATACCGTCCTTATCTGTAGTCCACACCTGCCCCTGACGGTTCAGGAAGGAAGCGCCAGCTGACTCTTCGCCACCGAAGCCTAAGGTCCCAGCGCTCAGGCCGTCAACAAAGAATTTGAAGCCAACGGGCACCTCAACCAGCTTGCGACCCAGCGACTGGGCAACCCGGTCAATCATGGAAGAAGACACCAGGGTCTTACCGACCCCTGCGGCGGACGACCAGCCGGTGCGGTTGCTGTAGAGGTAGTCGATGGCAGTTGCCAGGTAATGGTTGGGGTTCATCAGGCCCGCGTCGGGGGTGACGATACCGTGGCGGTCAGAGTCGGCATCGTTACCGGTGGCGATGTCGTACTTATCTCGGTTGGCAATCAGCGAGGCCATGGCATTGGGTGAAGAGCAATCCATACGGATTTTCTCGTCCCAGTCCAGGGTCATGAAAGCCCACTGGGGGTCAACAATCGGGTTAACAACTTCGAGGTTGAGCTTGTACTGCTCAGCGATACGCTGCCAGTAGGCCACTGAAGCTGAGCCCATGGGGTCAGCGCCAATAGTGAGGCTGGACCCGGCGATAGCATCGAGGTCAATAACGGTACCTAGCTCGTTGACGTAAGCGCCCAGGTAGTCGTAGGTACCACTGGTCTCAGCGGCCTTGGCCTGTTCCAGGGAGATACGCTTGACCCCCTTGTTGCCTCCTTCAAGGAGCTGGTTAGCGCGGTCGGCAATCCAGCCGGTGGCGTGAGAATCAGCAGGACCGCCGTGAGGGGGGTTGTACTTGAAGCCACCGTCTGCGGGTGGGTTGTGGCTGGGGGTAATAACGATGCCGTCAGCCTGGGCCCTGTTGCTGGGGTTAGCGTTGTGGACAATGATGGCACGTGACAGTGCGGGGGTGGGGACGTAGCCAGCTGCGGCATCAAGTAGGACGGTGACACCGTTGGCGGCGAGAACCTCAAGGGCAGTGTCTTGAGCCGGGCCGGAGAGCGCGTGGGTGTCTTTGCCCATAAAGAGCGGGCCGCTAATACCCTGGGCGGTGCGGTACTCAGCGATAGCCTGCGAGATAGCGGCAATGTGAGCATCGTTGAAGGATGCTTTCAGGGAGCTGCCTCGGTGCCCCGATGTTCCAAAAGCTACCCGTTGGGTGGGGTCCTTCAGATCGGGGGTTAGGTCATAGTAGGCGCCGATGAGCGCATCGAGGTTAACAAGGTCTTCTGGGGTGGCAAGAGTGCCTGCGCGAGTGGACATACTTCTAAGAGTAGCCCGCAGGTCTTGGCAAAAGGTACAGATTAGGCCGTGACTGGCGTAAATGTAGGTGTGTTACAGGATTAACTTGGCTAGTCAGAGTGAACCCGCTAGCGGGATTGGGTACCCAGGAGTCCCGCTGCCCGGCGCTTGTTGGGCTTGTGGCTAGGCCTTGCCCGGGCATAAGCTGAGACTGAACGTGAAACCTATGAAAGGGTAAACCTGTGAACGAAGATATTCCCCAGGTAACAGTGGATCAGATTCCTGATGGCGCAAAGATTTTGGATGTGCGCGAGGATTACGAGTGGGTAGAGGGCCATATTGAGGGCGCTCAGCATATTCCCCTGGGTGAGGTTCCCGAGCGTTACGGTGACGTTCCGCTCGATGAGGATGTGTACGTTATTTGCCGTGCCGGAGGCCGTTCCTTGAGGGCCGTGGCCTACCTGAACCAGTACGGTTTCGATGCCATTAACGTTATTGGCGGTATGGGCGCCTGGCAGGACGCTGAACTCCCTATGGTTTCTGAAAACGGGCAGGAGCCGCAGGTCCGCTAGGCGGTAGATCGATAGGGCAAAAGGAGGAAGATTTCAGTGTTTTCCGCACCAAAACATGGCACCTGGTATTTTTTCCCCTATGCTATAGGTTATGACAACACCATCACATAACCCCTATCAGAACAACCAGCCCCAGCAAGGTGGCCCCGTTCATCACCCGGAGATCGCTAAAGATATTAAGAACGCTAAGAATTATGGTATCGGCGCTATTGTCTTGGCTGCCCTGTCCCTGGTCATTGGCATATTGGCATTGCCCTCCTTATTCTTGGGGATTTATGGTCTTAAAACCAGCAAAAAACTAGCCCAGGCCGGAGTCGTTCAGGGTAACTCAAAGACACTCAACACCGTTGCGGTAGTTCTTGGTGCCGTCGCTGTAGCTCTTTGGGTTCTTACGCTCGTGCTTCGGGCCATGCTAGCTAGCTAGGCCTAGAGCCAAACTGCTTCTTACACTGCCCCCTTTAACAGGGGGCAGTTTTTTAAATGGTGGAACCAGCCAGTTGCCCAAAGTCTGGGAATGAAGCCTGAGAATCCTGTTCGCACCAGGGGATCTTATTCACCATAGGGAAATAGATAATCCAGTCTGCCAGCTACCTATGGCTGGAAGAGCAGTTAGACTATCCGGGTGAACTTTCCGAACCACCCCCGCTATGTGCCCGGTGCTAGCATCCAGGTTAGGCCGCTGGGCTTTGCCGTAGACTGTGCCCGGGCCTACCGGCTGATCTCGGCAGGTTCCCGCTATTCCTTCTGGCTGGATTCCGCCCGCCCAGAATCTCCTATGTCGCGCTACTCCTACCTGGGGGTGGTGCCTGCAGAGGGGCGGGTTCTTATCAGTGACGATGCCCGTGAGCCCGTCTACCGTGAGCTCAACGGGTCAGGCCAAGAGGTAGGGCGTGTACCCGGTAGCTTGGACCGGGGACTCAGCACCTATCTGGCGCAGGGGCCTGCCGTGAACGGTGCCCCCGGCCAGCTGGACGAAGCTCTACTGGGTGGCTACGTTGGCTACTTTGGCTACGAATACCGGGCACGCACCGAGCCAGGCTCACCGGTGACCCATAGCTCACCCACCCCAGACGGGGCCTGGCTTCAAGCTGTGCGCTACATGCTTTATGACCATCAGGGCGGGCAGAGCTGGCTGGTAGGGGACACAGCTTGGCTTGATGCTATCGAGGCAGCTCTTTGCGACTATGCCGGGGAAGAATCAACTGCTCCACCCACCGCAGGCGCCGATGCCCAGCCTATGAGCGGCCTGGTATTCTCCCCACCCACCCGCACCGACTACACCGCCGATGTTCGCACCTGCCAGCAAGAAATCGCAGACGGCAAGAGCTACGAGATCTGTCTGACCGCCCAAACCCAGGCCAGCACCGTCACCCCGGTTTCCCCAGAGCAGGCCCTAGCAACCTACCTGCTTCAGCGCCAACATAACCCCGCCCCCTACGCGGCCTTTATACACTGCGACAGCTTCTATATTCTGAGCTCGTCACCCGAACGGTTCCTGACCATCAGCCCAGCGGGGCAGGTGGAGACTAAACCCATTAAAGGCACCATTGAACGCACAGATGACCCCCTAGAGGATGCCCGCCGCGCCTACTGGCTAGCGCACGACCCCAAAACCAGGGCTGAGAACCTCATGATCGTTGACCTGCTGCGCAACGACCTCTCCCGCATCAGCTACCCGGAGTCGGTGCGGGTCCCCGTCCTCATGGGGGTTGAAAGCTACCAGACCGTACACCAGCTCGTCTCCACGGTTCAAGCGCAGATGCGCCCGCAGGTAGGCAGGGTAGAAGCCGCCCTGGCCTGCTTCCCCGGTGGCTCTATGACCGGGGCACCCAAACCGTCCACCATGGATATCATTGACCGGTTAGAGGGGCGCGCTCGCGGTATCTATTCGGGGGCTCTAGGCTTCTTTTCTGCGACGGGTGCCGTCAATCTGTCCATCGTGATTAGGGCCTTGGTGATTTCGTCCTCCGGGCAGGTCAGTCTGAGCGCGGGTGGTGCTATTGTGGCTGATTCAGACCCGGATGCTGAGTACGAAGAGATGCTGACCAAGCTGGCGGCGGCCCTGCCGCCGCAGCTGGGCAGGCTGGGCTAAAGAAGCCCGCTCGCGTAAGCCTGTGAGGTGTTAGCGGGCCTTGCGGGCAAGATAAAGACCCGCCGCAATCAGGGGGATCTGGAGGGGCAGGCGGCGCAGTCGCTTAGCGTCGGAATCCAGTAGGCCGGGAATATCAATCTTGTGGGTGTACTGGTAGATGTTCGCCGGGTAGACCGCAGTGAAGAGGGCGGCGGCCCCTAGTCCAGTGATGCGACGTGCCCCCGGTGCGGCCAGCAGACCCAGCCCCACACCGAGCTCGGCAACCCCAGAAGCGTAGACTACCTGCTTTGCGCTCCCCGGAACCCAGGGCGGAACGATGGAGGCAAAGCTGGGTACCTTATCGCGCTTAAAATGAAGGGCCCCCATGGTGGTCAGGCCCGCGCCCAGGGTGTAGCGGGTTATCTTTTGGCCGGTGGTTTCGCTGGTATCGTGTGCAAAAAGGTTCATGGTTTTTATAGTAGGCCAGCGGTGGGCCTGCGCCTCCCGGTGGAGTCTCCGTTTATTTTATTCTTCTTTTGTAGAGAGCCTTGTATTGCTTTAACTGAGTCCATGCCTTAGGTTAGTTACATAACTAACTAACCAATGAACCAACTAGCGTGGTTTGGTGCATACAGAGAAAGGGGGGTGCCCATGCTCACCGGTGATAAACCCATCTTCCAACAAATTGCGGACCACATTAGCGGTCAGATCCTCGCGGGAACCTACCCCGAAGAATCACAGGTCCCATCGACCAACGAATTTGCGGCCTTCTACCGCATCAACCCGGCAACAGCCGGTAAGGGCGTCAACCTCCTGGTAGACCAAGGGGTGCTCTACAAGAAGAGAGGTATCGGCATGTTTGTGGCTCAAGGAGCACAAGACATTCTGCGCTCTGCTCGGCGCAAAGAATTTATCGCAGGCTATATCACCCCTCTGGTCGAAGAAGCCAGGGTGCTGGGGCTCAGCAGTGACGAGGTACTCGCTGCCCTGCAAGCTGGCCTGAGTGAGGCCGCTAGCAAGACAGGGGAGAACGCATGAACACCATCGCCCGCACACAGAACCTCAGCAAAACCTTCCGGGGCACCAAGGCCCTGGACGGTATTAACCTGGAGATCGAAGAAGGCCTCATCTACGGCCTAGCAGGTAGGAATGGTGCCGGTAAAACAACCCTGCTGACGGCACTGACCGGCCAGACCCTGCCCGATAAGGGCTCACAGATAGAGCTCTTTGGGCAGAGCCTTAATGCCACCACTATCGCTAGAACCCACCTGCAAAGAACCAACCAGAGCTACCCTGATGACCTGCGGGTTTTCCAGGTGCTCAAGATGGGCCGGCTGGCTCACCCCAACTGGGATCAGTCCCTGGCGCTATCGCTACTGCTTGATTTTGAGATTCCGTTCAAGGCCCGTGCCCGCAGGCTCTCGGACGGGCAAAAATCAGCCCTGGGTATCGCGGTTGCCCTTGCCAGCCGCGCAGACCTGACCCTGATGGACGAGCCCTACACCGGCCTTGACCCGGTAGCACGCGCCCTCTTCTACGATCGCCTGCTCGAAGACTTTAGCGCCCACCCGCGCACCTTTATTATTTCCACCCACCTGCTCGACGAAATCTCACCCCTGCTTAACCGCGTCATCTTGATTGACCGGGGTGAACTGGTCTTTACCGGTGACGCTGAGGACGCCACCTACACCGCCCACGAGGTTGCGGGGAACCAGGACGCTGTTTCTGTTTACCTTGCCAAGACCTCCCTGGAGGGCTTTGTGGTGCGCGACCGCGCAATCGGCTCTATGCGGAGTCTTGTAGTGGCTGCCGCTCTCACAGCAGAGAACGAGGAACTTGCGGGCAAGCTGGGCGTTGGTGTCCAGCCGGTCTCACTCCAGGACACCGTTGCCGCCCATAGCCGGAAAAATACTGACCAGATTACACAAGGAGAGCTCTCATGACCGCAACAAACCCAGTTTGGGCTGAGGAAACAGGGCTCCACGCCCCCGGAGCTGAGAAGAAAAGGCGGGCACGCTCCGCCCGAATTCAGGGGAGCTGGGCTGTCTTCCACATGCTACGCAACCAGAAAACAATGGCAACCCTACTTCCGCTACTACTGCCCATCGGGATTGCCGCGCTGATTATGCTCCTTGTTGGCATCAACAGTCTGCTCACCGGAATGTCGTTTGGTGCCCACGGTGGCTTTATCAACGCAAATTCTTTGCACACCACTATCGTCCCCGTGGTGCTAGGAGTCTCTTCCCTTCTGGGTTTTTATTCTCATGCACAGCTCGTCCTCAACATGGGACGAACCCGGTGGAGCTACCTGGGCGGTTTTACCCTGCTCTCCCTTTTCCGGGCTAGCCTTGCAACGCTTATCTACGCACTGACATCTGTTATCGAGCTCGTGACACACGGTTACGGTAAGGGCTGGCAGGTCTTTAACCCAGAGCTGGACCCCTGGCCCTTCGCCTTCTGGCAGAGCTACTCAACCCCGGGGCGTTTCTACGCTCTGGGCAGCTACCTGGCAACCTGGTTGGCGGTGCTGATTGCGGTTCAGGTCGCTGGAATCGCTGTGGCAGCCCTCTACCTGCGGTGGGGCAAGGTCACAGGCTCCGTGGCTCTCATCTTGACCGTTATAGGGGCGCTAGCCATCAGCCGTAACCTTTTCGGTGGACACCTTTGGGACATGGGAATCAGTACCCTCTGGGAGCAATTTGAGTCCAATTATTCCAGCTTTAACGGCTGGGAAGTTGCCGAGGCAAGTGGTGGGTTTCTGGACGAGCACACCAATATTGTCAATGTCCCTGAACTCGCTTCTATTATTGGACATTACGGGTTACTCTTGGGAGCTGCCGCGGTGTCTTATCTGGTCGCAACTATGACCTGGGCCAGAACTTCCCTGCGCTAGACCCTCTTTGCCCGTCCCGGCCTTCCTGATCCGGGGCGGTGCTTTATAGAGTGGCCGGGGCTGAATAATTTTTCACCTGCCGGGATTCTCCCACCCAAAAACAAGCCCCGCCCACCCCATCTACTAGACTAAAACCCATGACTACCCTCTCCGAAAATCTCCCCATCGAAGCCGCCCGCGAACGCCTCCGCCAGCTCATCAGCGAATTGGCTGTAGTTCGCGGAAAAGTAACCCTAGCCTCCGGCAAAGAAGCTAACTATTACGTTGACCTGCGCCGCATTACCCTGCACCACGAAGCCTCCCGCCTAGTCGGCCAGGTCATGCTCGACCTTCTTGATAAGGCCGGTATTGAATTTGAGGCAGCAGGTGGCTTGACCATGGGTGCTGACCCGGTGGGCCACGCTATTATGCGCACCGCAGGTGATCAGGGTCGCGCTATCGACACCTTTGTTGTTCGTAAAGCCCAGAAGTCCTACGGTATGGGTCGCCAGGTTGAAGGCCCCAGCGTGGTAGGTCGCCGCGTGGTCGCTGTGGAGGACACCTCCACCACCGGTGGGTCAGCCCTTACTGCCGTTGAAGCCCTCCGTAATGCGGGGGCTGAAGTTGTCGCTGTCGCCGTTATCGTTGACCGAGCCACCGGCGCCAAGGAGCATATCGAAGAAGTCGCGGGTGTGCCCTGCCTCTACGCCTACTCCAAGAGCGACTTGGGTCTGGACTAAACCTTTAAAGGCAGATAAAAGCAGACAAAGATGCGCTGGACGCGCCCCGCCGACACCCTTAAACGCCAGCCCCCGAGCCAGTCGGCTTCTGGTGCGTCCACCGCCTTCCCACTGGTAACCCTTATACGCCAGCCCCGAGCCAGGGTTGCGCGGATACAATTTTGCCCTTTTCCTATAGGCTCTACCCCGAACGCCTAGCCCTGGAGTTGTAGTAAACACGTATGAACGAGAAGAACACTGAAGCAGAGGCCCTCGCCAAGGTTGCTGAGCCCAGTAGTGAGGTTAGCGAACCCGAACGAGAGGTTGGCGTCGGCCCCTGGGAGGGTCCCTGGCCCGAAGGGGACCACTGGGACCCCGAACTATTGCGCGAGGGTGACCGCCGTAACGTGGTAGATAAGTATCGCTACTGGCGCATGGAAGCAATCATTGCAGACCTCGACCAGCACCGGCATGAATTCCACGTAGCTATCGAGAACTGGCAACACGACCTGAACATCGGAACCGTGGTCCGCACCGCTAATGCTTTTCTCGCACGGGAGGTCCACATTATTGGTAGGCGTCGCTGGAACCGCCGCGGTGCCATGGTGACCGACCGCTACCAGCATGTGCGCCATCACCCCACCATCGAAGACTTTCTGGCCTGGGCAGACTCCCAGGGTGTTGCTGTTATTGGGATTGATATTTTCCCTGATTCCCAACAGCTTGAAACCTACGACCTGCCCAAGAAATGCGTGCTGGTCTTTGGGCAGGAAGGCCCTGGGCTATCGCCCCAGATTCATGAGGCGGCGGTTGCTACCCTCTCCATTGAGCAGTTTGGCTCAACCCGTTCCATGAACGCGGCTTCTGCGGCGGCGGTTGCTATGCACGCCTGGATCCGCAGGCACGTTTTCGGGCAGAAAGTCTCCTAGCGGTTTTATGTATCGAGGATGGCTGACTTCATGAGTACCATAAATTATGAGCCAGGGAAGAAAACTGTCTTCCAGAAGAAAAACCGTTTGACTTAGTTGCTATGGGCAAAATGGTCCCGCAGGCTACCCTGGGCTACCATCTGGCCCTCAGCACCTTGCTCAAGGATGGCAGGTTTAGAGAATAGGGGCGCATGATATTTTTCAAGATCTTGGGTGCTGATATGAGGAGGACCAACCATATCTCCCCTAAAAACTCCCAGGTGGGCTAGCGCAAGCATACGCCAAGGTAGCGGCGGGGCTGGGTTCGTCCAAGCAGCCACCAGGTTAAAAATCTTTTCCCTGCCAGCCCTCTTAATTGTTTGAGAGGGGTGAAAGTCCAGCCAGCAGTCCTTTGAAAGAGCCAAGACCCCAAAATAGTCTGCCGCATATTCCGGGGCCAAAGCCGCCCCGTAACGATCCGCGGTATAGGTCTCTGTCCAATTCAACAGGTTCTTCAAGAACGGGATGGATTGGCTGACCGTAGTTGAAAACTCGTACCAGAGCGCCTGATGGTTAGCCGAAAGGTTACCGACTTCCCGGGCCAAGGCAAAATGGAGCGCACCCAGGGTACCATCTGGGCGAGGGGCATTGAGGAGGTCTGAATGAATGAGGATAACCGATTCGCCTCCTGCTTGCAGAGAATGAGACAGTCCCTCAAGACCCGGAACCACAACCACCAGAGGAGTCCGCTCTAAACCGGCATCGTGAGCTAGCCCCTCAAGGGTACTTAACACCTGGGGAAATTGCTGGCTATCAACTAGGCAGCCCTTGGTTTTTGATTGCGCGGACTTGAGTAGGCGAATAAATCCCAGGGCAAAAGGAAAAACAAGTGCCAGCACTACGAACTGATAAATCTCATCCAGGGCCTTTGTATCAAGAGCGCTGCTCATCTCTGGGAAGAAGAGGAAAACTCCAGCAATCGCTAAGGCCATACAAACAGTGAGAGACGTGAGTAAGACAGATAAAGTGAAGGCCAGCTTGTGCCAGCGATACCTTAAAGAGCGTTTTTCTAATCTACTCAGAGGATAATTCAAGGCCTTTGATTCCTATTGTCGTTTATTTCTTACCCCCCCCAGAAGGCTTCTGCTGAGAGGTTAGCGTGCGTGCCACCGGTCCGGGAGTCAGTAGCGAGCTCAGATACAACCAGAAGGGGGCTGATAATTAAAGGTCGCCAGTCATGGAGGAGATGACATGCCCCGCGTCCACTTCACAAAGGCAGATATCGGGTAGATTGATAATCTGCACTCTCGTAGCTGGCTACCAGCAGTCTGCAAGGGTCGCTTCCCTGAACACACAAAGACGTGAGGTCTCAGCATGAACAAACCCCATATTACGGGTGATCACCTACAGAAATACAGTGCCACCCCCACCCAGTCCATCGATCAGATCCACCGATCCCGAGGCTCCCAGGCACCAGAGGTCGAAGCCAAGGAACGCACTAAGCGCTTGCTGGGACTTCTGGGTGGTCTGCTTCTTGCCCTCGTAATCTATTTCGCGATGCCAGCGGACCTATCCCACCCTGCCCGTCTCACCGCTGCCATGGCTGTGCTCATGGGCATCTGGTGGATGACAGAAGCACTACCTATCCCCGCCACCGCGCTCTTACCTTTAGTCGTTTTCCCTGTCCTGAACCCAGAGGTGAAAATTAATGAGGTAGGAGCTAGCTACGGCAACAGCATCATCTTCCTTTTCATGGGTGGCTTTCTGCTGGCGCTTGCCATGCAACGCTGGAACCTTCACCGCCGTATTGCCCTGCTCACTCTTAAATCTATGGGCACCAAATCGTCAACCATGGTAGCCGGTTTCATGATCGCCACCGGTTTTCTGTCCATGTGGGTTTCCAATACCGCTACCGCTGTCATGATGATCCCCATCGGAGTTTCAGTGCTCATGCTGATAGCCCAGGCAAGCGGGTCAACCCAGATACAGATTGAGGAGGGCGCTGCCGCAGAGAGCCAGCAGGTCAAGCAGGCTGTCATCAACTCCAATTTTGGGACCGCTCTGATGTTGGGGATAGCGTATGCGGCCTCTATTGGGTCCCTGGGAACTCTCATCGGAACCCCTCCTAATACCCTTCTAGCCGGTTATATGGCAGATACCCACGGTATCCAGATTGGCTTTGGTCAGTGGATGCTGGTGGGCGTTCCCCTGTCCATAGTTACCCTTTTTTGCTGCTGGTTCCTGCTAACTAAAGTATTTTTTAAACCAGAAATCAGCGAAATCCCCGGAGGCAAGAAACTTATTGCCCAGGAATACGCCAAGCTAGGCCCCATGGGGTCCGGCGAACTGCGTGTGCTCATTATCTTTATCGCCGCAGCTCTGGCCTGGATTTTTGTTCCCCTCATCTGGTCTAAACCAGCTCCTATCACAGATGCAGGTATCGCGGTGCTGGTGGGCCTTATCCTCTTTGCCCTCCCTGCCGGTGGGACAGCTCAGAAAGGTGTACGCCTGATTGATTGGGAGACAGCCACTAAACTTCCCTGGGGCGTTCTCTTGCTCTTTGGCGGGGGGCTAGCCCTTTCATCCCAGTTCACCGGATCGGGCCTCACTGATTGGATTGGCAAACTGGTAGGAGGTATGGGCGCAGTTCCTCTAGTGTTCCTTGTCTTGATGGTAACCGCCGGTGTTATTTTCCTGACCGAGCTGACGTCCAATACCGCAACGGCAGCTACCTTCCTGCCTGTTGCCGGTGGTATTGCGATGGGTATGGGCCAGGCGCCTATGGTTCTAGCTATTCCTGTTGCCTTGGCGGCAACCTGCGCTTTTATGCTGCCTGTTGCAACCCCGCCCAACGCCATCGCCTACGGGTCTGGTTATGTGACCATTGGGCAGATGGTCAAGGGCGGTCTTTGGCTGAACATTTTCTGTATTGTGGCCATCACCGCAGTGACCATGACTTTAGCTGTCTGGGTCTTTGGCTTATAGGTTGAGCCCGAGGCTAGAGCCCTCTAGCTGCCTGTCCTGAATTCGGAGGTCCGGTAGCTGGAGGGTTCCCTGCTTTTGTGATCTTGCCTGGCAGTTGGTGGCCTGGCAGGCAAACCCATAAAAAACAACATTATTTTCCACTTATCGCCGATTAGAGGGGGAAGGTGCCTGGTATTTACCCCCCGAACACATTGTTTTGAGTGGGTTTATGCCCGAAATTAATGTGGGAAAGCTCCCCATTGCACCGCTACCCTTGGTAAACTGGGAACCAGGCAGGCGCCCACCTCTGCACCTTAGACGGGTCGGGGGAGCGGGCACCAACTCACAGCAGGCCGCCAACCGGGTGGCCCAACCCAACATATGAGGAGTCAGCATGCCTATTGCAACCCCCGAAGTCTACGCAGAAATGCTCGAAAACGCCCGCTCTAAGGGCTTTGCCTACCCCGCCGTTAACGTAACCTCATCACAGACCCTCAACGCAGCCATCGCCGGTTTCGCTGAGGCAGGCTCAGACGGCATCATCCAGGCTTCTACCGGTGGCGCAGCCTACTGGTCGGGCTCCACCAAGAAGAACATGGTTGCTGGCTCACTTGCTTTTGCCGCGTACGCACGCGAAGTTGCTAAGCAGTACGACGTCAACATTGCTCTGCACACCGACCACTGCCCCAAGGACAAGCTGGACGGCTTCGTCCTGCCCCTGCTCGAAGAGTCAGAGAAGGCCGTAGCTCGCGGTGAAGCCCCCATCTTCAACTCACACATGTGGGACGGCTCCGCTATCTCCCTGGAAGAGAACCTGGAAATCGCTCAGCAACTGATCGCTCGCACCGCTAAAACCGGTCAGGTTCTGGAAGTTGAAATCGGCGCTGTGGGCGGCGAGGAAGACGGCGTTGAGGGCGCTATCGACGATTCCCTCTACACCACTGTTGAGGACGCCATCAAGACCGTTGAGGCCATCGGCCTGGGCGAAAAGGGCACCTACATGGCAGCTCTGACCTTCGGTAACGTCCACGGCGTCTACAAGCCCGGTAACGTCCACCTACGCCCCGAACTGCTCAAGGAAATCCAGACCGAGGTCGGCGCTAAGTACGGCAAGGGCGAAAAGCCCTTCTTCCTGGTCTTCCACGGCGGCTCAGGTTCCACCGAGCAGGAGATTGCAGATGCAGTTTCCTACGGTGTTATCAAGATGAACATCGACACCGACACCCAGTATGCCTACACCCGTCCTGTAGCCGATCATATGTTCCGCAACTACGATGGTGTGCTCAAGGTAGATGGCGAAGTTGGCAACAAGAAGACCTACGATCCCCGCGTATGGGGTGCTGCAGCTGAGGCTGGTATGACCGCTCGTGTGGTTGAAGCCGCTCAGCAGCTCGGCTCTGTTGGCACCTCCCTTA
>NZ_JBLXXR010000014.1:0-70305 GCF_048513535.1 Rothia sp. CCM 9416
CGTCAACCGCTCTCTCGGAAACACTAGTTTTCGCAACTCAGGCCCCGGCCTGAGCGTGTGGTGGGGTGGTCGAGTGGTTAGGCAACGGTCTGCAAAACCGTGTACGCGGGTTCGAATCCCGTCCTCACCTCCACGCGCGATTGGCGCAGCGGTAGCGCACTTCCTTGACATGGAAGGGGTCACTGGTTCGATCCCAGTATCGCGCACAAAGAGAAGCCCGGCCTCCTAGGAGGTCGGGCTTTTTGATGCCCAGTGATCAACAGGGGACTTAGCCAGAAGACAGCAGCAAAGCAGTATAGGGGTAGCCGAGCTTACCTACGGGTGCCCTCGTATTGAGGTGACCAGGCGCGTATAATCGATAGAGCGCCGGCAGCCCAGATTGATGCAAGGTACCCGGCGCCTGAATCTATCGCCAACCCCGCCCCACCACGTCAGGACGTTTCTTTGACCACTCCCATGCTCGCGCAGGCCACCGACCACGGTCGAATGTATGCGCGCACCGTGGGCGGGGAGTTGCTGGTGCCTTCCATTACTACAGTTATTGGGCAACAGGCCAGTGACTTGAGTGGTTGGCATGGCTACATGGCAGCCAAAGCTGCTCTTGAAGATCAGCGAGCCTACCGAGCATCAAGTAGCGCTGGGCTCAAATTTGCCATTATCCGTGACGCGGCGAGCGCATCGGAGCGCTACCGAGACGATGCCGCAGCCCGCGGGGACCGTGTGCACAACTATGCGGAGCAGGTCGCCCTACGAGCCATGGGCCTGCCTCATGAGCTGGAAGGCTACCGTGAAAACCTGATAGCCCACGGTGAGCAGGCCTACGCTGACCGTTTTGATGAGTGGTGGGAACAGTACCGCCCTCAACCCTTAGCTACCGAGGTCACTATCTGGAACCAGACAGTGGGTTATGCTGGCACCCTTGACCTGGTAGCAGAAATAGCGGGCCACACCTGCATCATTGACTATAAAACCAAGGGCACCGACCGCAAAGGTCGGGTAAAGCCTCTGGACGATAAGGTCGTTATGCAACTGGTGGCCGGGCTCAAAGCTGAAGAGGCTCTTATCGACGCTGAAAACGGTGAGTGGGAGCCTTGGAAACACGGTGGAGCTAGCATCTTGATGGGGGTAGCCGTGGGCCAGACCCAGGTTGTTCCCCAGCAAGCCAACCCACAGGTACTCAAAAGCAACTGGTTCAAATTCTGTGCCCTCAAAAGAGTATGGGATCTGAACCGAGAGCTGACTGAGAGTACCGAAGAGTCACTGATGCCCCTGGTGCCGCCACCGTTTGCTGATTCTGCCGAGCACCCCGGTAAAGCTGCCTCATAGACCCCTGTACCCTAGCCCAAGAGAGCTCATGACCATTCTGACTATCCGCACCGTAGGTGACCCGGTTCTCCGCACTCCCTGTGACCCCATTACCGTTTTTGACCAGGACCTGTGCAGGCTGGTCCATGACATGCTCGAAACCATGTACGCCGTTGAAGGCGTGGGATTAGCTGGCCCCCAGGTGGGGATTGCCAAGCAGATTTTTACCTTTGGCAACATTGATGGGCTTGAAGGGCACGTCATTAACCCGGTGATTGAGATAGGGGACGAACCCCAGGAGGGTGGCGAGGGGTGCCTTTCCGTTCCCGGTTTATCTGCTGCGACTCCGCGCAAGAACTGGGCGCGAGTTACGGGTCTTACCTGTGAGGGGCAGCCTGTGACTTACGAGGGCCAAGGCCTTTTTGCTCGCATGCTGCAGCACGAGACTGACCACCTGCATGGCACTATGTTTATTGATCGCTTGGTGGGCGAAGACAAGAAAAACGTCTGGCGTAAGATCCGCCAGTCTAGCTACAACGAGGTAGCCGCCGCCGTCCAAGGGGAGAGGGCCTCTCAGGCCTCATCGGTTTTTGGTGCCCTCGGCGGTTCGCTGGGCGCAGGCCAAGGAAAGGCCGGGCGCAAGCCGGGTTCCTTTGGTATCTAGTCGGTCCTCACAAGAAAGTTGATATGAAGGTTTTATACGCTGGCACGCCTGAACTCGCGGTTGCCCCGCTTGATGCCCTGCTCCAAGCTGGGCACGACGTTGTTGCTGTGCTGACCCGTGAAGATGCTCCGGTGGGGCGTAAGAGGGTTCTTACTCCCTCACCCGTAGCCCAGCGTGCTCAGGAGCTGGGAGTACCCGTTATTAAGGCCAGCCGCTGGGACGACGAGATTCACGCTGCTGTAGCTGACACCGGGGCGGAGATTGCGGCTGTTGTTGCCTTTGGAGTCCTGCTCCCTCAGCGAGCGCTGGACCTTCTTCCCCACGGCTGGATTAACCTCCACTTTTCTGCGCTTCCTAACTGGCGCGGTGCCGCACCGGTTCAGCGAGCGCTGATGGCCGGGGAAAGCGAAATCTTCTCGAATACTTTCCGTATTGAGGCAGGCCTGGATACCGGCCCGGTCTTCCGTCAGGAGTCAACACCTGTGGGCGAGTTTGATACCGCCGGTGATATCCTGAACCGGCTCGCGGCTACCGGTGGAGCCCTGCTCTCTGCTACCTTTGCAGACATTGCTCAGGGCGCTACCGGCCAGCCCCAAACCGGGCAGGCAACACACGCTGCCAAGCTCACCATCGCCGACGGAAAAATTGACTTCAGCCGCACCACCGGCCAGATTCTAGCTCAGGTAAGCGGCGTGACACCCGAACCTGGGGCATGGGCGGAGCTTGGCGGTGCCCGCTTCAAGATTGGCATGCTTCGCCGCTCAGAAGCTCCCACTCGAGGGACACCAGGCACAGTCCACCTTGTGGGCAAGAAACCTGTTGTCACCTGTGGTGACGGTAGCCTTGAACTTACCCAGGTCCAACCTGCCGGGAAGAAGATGATGAACGCCGCCGATTGGGCACGAGGCCAAAGCGCGGCTATCAAGGATCAGAAAGTAGTTTTGGTATGAGTGCCCATGACGCACCCCGCGCAGCACGCGGTCACGGTAAAGGCCGTCCTAGCTCAGCCAATCGAGGCGGTACCCCCAACCCGCGCGGCTCCCGCGGCAAACGAAGTGCCGGGCCCCAGACCGGTAACACGAGTGGTTCCTACCGTGGGCGTCCTGCACAGGAAAACAGCGCGCACGACAAGGAGAGCCGCCGTAATGCTAAGGGCCGTGAACGCAACCGGAAGGCCTTCAAAGACCGCGTCTTTTCTGATGCCGCGCCCTCACAGCGCGCCCGCAGAGCTGATAAGGCCCGCGCTGTCGCCTACCAGGTATTGCTGGCTGTAGCCCATGAGGACTCTTACGCTAATCTGGTTTTGCCCAAAGCTATCCGCACTGCACGGCTCGATGCCCGTGATGCTGGCTTTGCCACCGAGCTGACCTACGGAACCTTGCGTAATCAGGGAACCTATGATGCGATTCTGGCCCACTGTGTTGACCGTCCGGTGGAAAAAATCGGTACCAAGATTCTCTTGGTCCTCCGTTTGGGAGTTCACCAGCTCATGGCCATGCGAGTGCCCGATCATGCCGCTCTCAACCAGACCGTTGCACTGGCCCGTTCCGAAATCGGTACCGGCCCTGCCAACTTCGTCAATGCGGTCTTGCGCCGGGTCTCAGAACGGAGCCCCGAGCAATGGCACGAACTGATTGCCTCTCAGGCACCCGATGAGCTGACCCGTCTGGCCCTGGAGAAGTCCCACCCGGCCTGGGTCGTCCGGTCCTTCCGTCAGGCCCTTGCTGCCCACGGCCGTGCGCCCAGTGAGGTAGAGCAACTGCTTGAAGCCGATAACCTCTCACCGGTAGTGAACCTGGTTGAGTTACCCGGGCTGGGGACCCTAGACGAGGCCCGCGCCGCCGGTGCGAGCGACGGTGAGCTCGTTCAAGGTTCTGCCCTGTACGCTTCGGGCGACCTAGCCCGGTTAGAGACAGTGCGCAGTGGTGTGGTTCGGGCCCAGGACGTCGGCTCACAGTTGGTAGCTCGTGCTCTGGCTGATGCCCCACTGGAGGGCCCAGACAGTCGCTGGCTTGACCTCTGCGCAGGTCCCGGCGGTAAAGCCGCCCTACTTGGTGCCCTGGGGGCCCAGCGCGGGGCTACCCTGGTGGCTAACGAGTCTGCTGAGCACCGGGCCGAACTGGTCCGCCGTTCTCTGGCCCCGCTTCCGGAAGGCACCTACACGGTGCTCACCGGTGATGGCCGGGAAATTGCCAGCACACTGAGCCAGCAGAAAAAAATGCCCGGTAGCGCAGAAGCCAGCGCACTTTTTGACCGTGTTATGGTCGATGTTCCCTGCTCAGGTCTAGGTGCCTTGCGCCGCCGTCCCGAGGCTCGTTGGCGTAAGAACCCCCGCGATATCGCTGAGCTTCTGCCCCTTCAGCTCTCGCTCTTCCAGGCCGCAGCAGAAGTCACCCGACCCGGTGGTCTGATTGCCTACGTCACCTGTTCTCCACATACCGCAGAAACCCAGAGCATCGTGCACGATATTCTGCGTAAGACCGACGTGACCCTGCTCGACTCGGGGGCCGCACTCACCTCGGTAGCCCTGACCGATGACCGGGGGCAAAGCCTACTGGCAGGGGAGAAAGACCCCTCCTTTAGCCCTGATGGAGCAGGTCAGGGCGCAACCACCGCTCAGCTCTGGCCCCATATCCACGGGACTGACGCTATGTTCTTTGCCCTCTTTCGCAAAAACTAGGTCTGTAAGCCCTCACTTTAGAAAGTTATAATCTATGTCCTCTTTACTAGACCCCCAGCATCTCATAACCACGTTCGGCCTCATTGGCATTGCGCTGGTTCTTTTCGCCGAGACCGGCCTGCTGATTGGCTTCTTCCTGCCCGGCGACTCGCTCCTGTTTATCGCAGGGCTCATGACTAGCGGCGAGACCAAAATTGCACCTCTATGGGCCCTACTTTTGGTGACCGTCACCGCAGGTTTCGTGGGTGACCAGACCGGGTACCAGATCGGAAAGAGCACAGGGCCGGCAGTTCTGCGCTCACGGGCTGGTCGCATGATTGGCGATGAACGCATCAACAAGGCCCACGAGTACTTTGCAAAATACGGTGCCCGAACCGTAGTCATCGCCCGCTTTGTCCCCATTGTCCGTACCGTCGTCCCCGTCTTAGCAGGCATCAACGAGATGCCCCGCACAACCTTTGTTAAGTGGAACCTGATCGGAGCATTCCTCTGGGGCACCCTGCTGCCCATCGCAGGTCACTACCTGGGAGGAATCGCCTTTATCCGTGAGCACGTTGACCTGATCGTTGTGGGTATCATTCTGCTCTCTTTGATTCCTGTCCTGATTCAGGTGCTCACAACCCGCAAATCAGCCAGCTCTTAGATGCCACAGCAGGCATGGCAAAGGGGCCGCTGCTACCCGGAATGGTAGCAGCGGCCCCTTGAGCTCGTGAGGTAAGGTTTTTACAGAATCATGGCCGCGACCCAGCCTGCGCCCAGCAGTGGCAGATTATAGTGCAAGAAAGTGGGAATGACGGTGTCTCGAATATGGTCGTGCTGACCATCAACATTCAGACCGGAAGTGGGTCCCAGGGTTGAGTCAGAGGCTGGGGAACCGGCATCACCAAGCGCACCTGCGGTACCGATGATAGATACCGTCGCAAGTGGCGAGAATCCCAAGGCAAGGCACAGCGGCACGTAGATGGTGGCGATAATGGGCAAGGTTGAGAAAGAAGAACCAATACCCATGGTCACAATAAGACCGACAACTAGCATAGCTAGAGCAGCCGCGGCCCTGTTACCTGCGAAGACATC
This sequence comes from Rothia sp. CCM 9416, assembly GCF_048513535.1. Taxonomy (NCBI): domain Bacteria; kingdom Bacillati; phylum Actinomycetota; class Actinomycetes; order Micrococcales; family Micrococcaceae; genus Rothia; species Rothia sp. CCM 9416. The sequence continues at coordinate 5,724 of NZ_JBLXXR010000014.1, forward strand.
GGCAACAAATGAGACCAGCGGCTCAACGTCACCGGTTTCTGAGATAACGGAGGCAAAACCCTGTGCCGAAATCATGATGAAGCCGATCAGCGCCATCATGCGCATACCGGACGTAAAGACATCATCAGCCTTGCGCCACTCAACCGCCCCGGTCACCATGAAAATTGTCAAGCCAACAAGTGCTCCGACCAGAAGTGAGTTAGCCTCGGTCTCCATGCTCTGCATAAGAACCTGCACTGCGAAGGTCGCAACAATAGCAATCAGAGCAACAAGGACCTTGAATGTGCTGATCTCCTGGGAAGCCTGTGATGCAGAATCAATGTCAACATCACGGTAGATTCGGGGTTTGCGGTAAGAGAAGAAAATAGCAAGGAGCAGACCGAAAACCATACCGGCGGCAGGAATCATCATCGCTTGCATGACATTAATACCGTCTGTGGACATACCTGCCAACTTGATATTGCCCAGCAGAATGTCATTGAGGAAGATAGCGCCAAAACCAACCGGTAGGAACATATAGGTTGTCACCAAACCGAAAGTGATCACACAGGCCAGCAGACGGCGGTCAATATGCAGACGGTTAAAAACAGCTAAGAGCGGCGGAATAACCAGAGGGATAAAAGCGATATGCACGGGAATAAGATTCTGAGACATTACGGACATGGCCAAAATCCCCGCGAGAAGGAACCACTTGACGGCAAATTCAAGGCCGTTTTTTCCTTGAGCGCTTTGGACACCCACCCGGTTAATAATTGATCCAGCAAGTAACTGGGGTAGCCCTGAGCTGGAGACGGCCATAGCGAATGCACCCAGTAGGGCATAGGAGAGAGCAAGCATGGCTCCGCCGGAGAGGCCCTCCTGATAGGCCACCATGGTTCCATCGAAACCGAGCCCGCCGAACAAACCACCCACCAGCGCACCAATAAAGAGCGCTAGGACAACATGCACACGGGCCGCGGAGAGGACAAGCATCACGAGTACTGCAAGCAGAACCGAGTTCATCATTTTCCTAACCTTTGCGAGAAGAAGCCAGTATATTTTAGCTGTGAGGGAGCTGTAAGCCCCTACACATACAGGCCCCTGAGACTGTGATGGTGATTATCTTTACTGCTTCAGGCGCTCAAGGCACTAGCATGGAAACAGCACATCATCTTGACCGAGGAGACTTCATGACCTGCCATATTCACCCGTCTATTCTGAGTGCAGACTTCTCGCGGCTGGGCGAAGAACTCAAGGCTATTTCTTCAGCCGATGCGGCCCACATCGATGTGATGGACGGGCACTTTGTCCCAAACCTGACCTGGGGCCTACCCGTGGTGAAGAGGCTCAAAGAGGTTTCCCCGGTGCCGTTTGATGTGCACCTGATGATTGAGGACGCTGATCGCTGGGCTCCCGCCTACGCCCAAGTGGGCTGTGAATCGGTGACCTTCCACGCTGAGGCGGCTACCGCCCCGATTAAGCTGGCTCGTACCCTGCGTGAGTCCGGGGCACAGGCCGGTATGGCTCTGCGCCCGGCCACCGGGGTGGAACCCTATCTGGATATGCTCACCGAGCTGGATATGCTATTGATTATGACGGTCGAGCCCGGCTTCGGCGGCCAGCCCTTCTTGGACCTTACTCTGCCCAAGATTCGACGTGCGGCCGCCGCTATTGAAGGCTCAGGCGCTGACCTGGTGCTACAGGTTGACGGCGGGATAACCACCGAAACGATCCTACGCGCGGCAGAAGCCGGTGCCACCTGCTTTGTGGCCGGTTCTTCGGTCTATGGGGCCGACGACATCCCCGCCGCTATTGCCGGGCTGCGCCGGGCGGCAAGTCTCAGCCCGCAAGCATAAATGAAGGGAAAATAATGAGTAGCCAAACACACCTTCTGACCCAAGCTGATGCTGCGCTCTCACGGGCGCAGGAAAAAATCAGCCAGAAACGTCTGGAAGAAGCTCTGGCTGACCTGCGTGAAGCCAGCGCTGGGTTTGAGAATGCCGGCGAAGTCTTTGGCCTGATTCTTGCCCTTAAAATCTCAAGCGAGGTTAACCGCGATCTAGGCAGGCTTGATGGCGCTCTGGAGCAGGTTAAAGAGGCTTACACTCTACTGGCTGAGAAGAAACCCCATGCCGAACAACTCCCGGATTTTGCCACAGAAACGGGTTCAATCTATGCGGAGCTGGGGCAGCTTGAAAAAGCTAAGCAATGGTACGCTCAGGGGCTAGGCGGCTACGAGTCCTCCGGTAACGTCCAAGGGCAGGCTCATAATTACCTGGCTTTAGCGGGTTTAGCGCGCTACGGTTCGCAAGAGAGCCAGGCCCAGGAGCTTTTAGAAACCGCCTATGGGCTCTACCGTCAGGCTGGTATGCCCCAGCAAATGGTGCAGGTACGTAGTGCTATGGCCCAGGGGCTTCTGGCAACCGGTGAAGAGCAACAAGCTCTGAACTACCTCACCGAGGCACTAGACCTTGCCCGCGAACACAATGACCTGGTGGGCTTGGGGGAGACTCACCAGCTTCTAGCCCTGGTTATTGCCCAGCAGGGGAATTCAGAGCAGGCCGAAGAACACCTGCGAGCAGCTACAGAGCACTACCGTGCGGCCGGTGACCTAGAGGCCGCTGAGTTTGTCCAGGACTTGCTTCAGAAACTGCCCCCAAGCTCATAATGCCTAGGCCACAGGTTCAGTTTTTTACTGCCCAGGTTTACTGCCCTCGGTGGTGGTAATGAATTTCCAGTTGCCCTCGATGTACTCAGCAATAAATACGACTTCCATGGCGGGGTCACCCTCGATGTCGTAGGTGTATTCCCTTCCTGTTCGCGGGTCTGTCCCGCGCATGAGGCCGTCTGTAAGCTCAAGGCTGATGACCATACCTTGGGCCCCCTTGCCCACATCGGCTAGGGGAGAGTTGAGCCGAGATATAGACATCGTGTTGCCTTCAATCCACCCCTTGATGGTGTAGACGTCCTTACGCGATGCAATAATCTCTGACCACCGGGGGCTGACTCTGGGTGAAAGTGTATCTTCAAGGGGCTTGAAGTCACCCGTCTCGACCGCGTAGTTGAAGGTTGCGGCCCAGTGCTCGGCAAAGAGATAAAGCCCATCTGCGGTTTGTTGGCGAGCACCGGGGTCTGCCACCGGTGGGGCCAGCTCGGTTTTGGGGCCTTCGGTGGTTTTGCCGTGCAACCGGGGTGATACTGATTGTGAAGGAGTCACCCTGCCTGCTGAATCATGGGGTGAGGCAGAGGGCTGGGTCCCTAGCGTGCTTTGGGGGCTGGGGCTTGAACTGGCTGATGGGGTTGAGCTGGTGCTTTGCTCAGCTTTTTGATAGCCAGTCTTCTCTGGCTGAGGGGCTTGAAGAACGCACCCGCTCAGGCTGAGTACGAGAGCAAACCCTAGGGCGGCGGAAGGAAACAGGGAAGCGGTCATTGCGGGCTCCTTAAACACTGGTAGAAGAATCTGATACAACCAAAACAGGCTGTACCTTCTTCTTACTCAAGGAGCCGCATAAGCGCTAGTGACATGGGAAAACTAAGCTATTTATGACTCGGTTGTGACATAGTTATTGCCTCCGGGGGTAACTTATCCACAGATAGATGTAGATTATCTCCCATGCGTCCAGACTTCCCTGCTGGTGTGCTACCCCCTGATGTTTTCCTCTGCCCGCTGGGCCGCTAACGGGTTACCCATCGCCTGATGAATGGTAGCCAGCATCATCCAGTACTCGGTCTGCTCAGCCTCGGGGCGCTTGGCCAGAATGGGCTTGACCAGAGTGAGCACGTTAAGAGCCTGCTTGTTTTGGGCTTCGTCCAAGAGCTTCTGCGCACCGCGAACAGCACGGGCAATGGCCTGTTCCGGCTTGCGCTTAAGCAGATGAGCAACTGCCCCGTGCTCCTGCTTAAAGGTGGTATCGCGTTTTTGGACGTTAGCGGGTTTTGTATCGCTCATGGGCTTTACCCTTCACTGGGGAGAGAAAAAATCTTCACCTATCCTAGCAAGCCGACCTCTTATCTGCCCTGCCCGTTTAGAGCCGCCTAGTCGAGCTGAGTTCGGCGGTCAGCAAACAGGTACCCAAGACAGCCCCGTACGTGCTATAACTTGAACAGTAATAAAACATCGTGCTCCGGGACCCGGTGAAAATCCGAACCGGCGGTGATAGTCCGCTAATCCTTAGCCCCTTTGGGGTAGGGACCTGACAGGTGAAACTCCTGTACCGACAGTACAGTCTGGATGGAAGGTAGCACGAGCAAACCGTCGAGACGGCCCCCGTGCCGTCTGCCGTACCCGTTCGGGTGCAAAGAAGACCTGCCCTGGCAGGCACTATCTTGGCGCACCTGTGCAGGGCACACCTGGTTTTGTTCTCCCGGAGCCACTAGCTTCGGGAGTTTTTATGGATCTCTTGCGGTGGCTCTTCGACGCACAGATTGCCCTTGGCGATCACCAGTCACTCTTGGTGCGCGAAGTCCTCGGAAATATTTTTGGCCTGCTGTCTGCCCTGGGCGGTATGCGCCGTAAAGTTTGGGCCTGGCCGGTAGGCATTATAGGTAATCTGCTCTTGCTCACCGTCTTTTTGGGCACAGTCTTCGGGTCTGACTACGGTACTGCTAATCTCTTAGGCCAAGCAGGCCGACAGCTCATGTTTATCGCGGTATCCATCTGGGGCTGGTACCGGTGGAGCCAAACCCGCAGGGGCCTGGGGGCGAACCAGTCAGCTGTATCACCGCGCTGGGCCAGTGGCCGGGAACGAATTTTTATGGTGCTTTTTATGATCCTGGGAACAGGCTTACTGACCCCGGTATTCCGAGCGCTGGGCTCCTATGAGCCAGTCTGGTCCGACGCCTGGATCTTCACCGGCTCCCTGCTAGCAACCTTCGGCATGGCTAAGGGTTGGGTTGAGTTCTGGCTGGTCTGGGTAGCTGTCGATATCGTCGGTGTTCCTCTGCTCTGGTCAGCCGGTTACTACGCCAGCGCCTTCATGTATATTTTCTACGGTGCTTTCACGCTAACCGGTTTCTTTATCTGGTGGCGAACCCGCAACCGCGAGGCAGACCGGGTGGAACTGGAAACTATCTTCCCTGACCCCACAGTGGATGTCCGAAAATGACGCATGTGGGCAAGGTGCTGGCCATGCGGTTGGCGCTTGCGGCTGCACGGCGGGGCCTTCGGGGCGCCAACCCTCTGGTCGGCGCAGTCATCCTATCCGCCGATGGTCACCATCTAGTGACTGGCTGGCACCGAGGGGCCGGAACCCCGCACGCCGAGGCCCACGCTATTGCCCAGGCTCGCTCAGCCGGTATCGACCTGACCGGTGCCCGTATGCTGGTTACCCTAGAACCTTGCAACCATACCGGCCGCACCGGCCCCTGTGCCCACGCTATCGCCCAAGCCGGAATCAGCGAAGTCATCTACGCCTCCAGCGACACCACCGACCTGGCCGCAGGTGGGGGAGACTACCTGCGCTCCCAGGGAATCACGGTAGGCTCTGGGCTTTTAGCTGAGGAGTCTTTTGCCCTCAACAGGCGCTGGTTCCAGGCTCAGGTAGCCGGTCGCCCCTTCGTCACCGCAAAAATTGCCAGTAGTTTGGACGGCTTTATCGCGGCCGGCGACGGGACCAGCCAGTGGATTACCGGCCCAGAGGCCCGCCAGGACGGGCACACCCTGAGAAGCCGGGTAGACGCCATTGCTGTCGGTACCGCAACCGTTGCGTCTGATAACCCCCAGCTCACCGCCCGTGCTCAGGGCCGACTATCAGAGCGCCAGCCCCTGCGCGTCGTCATTGGGCGTAGCTCACTGCCTGACGCTAGCTACCTGCAATCTGCGGTAGCGGCAGGTCAAGCCCTGCACTACCGTAGGCGTGAACTAACCGAGGTTTTCTCAGACCTCTACAGGCAGGGAGTCCGTCACCTCATGATTGAGGGCGGCCCCACCCTGCTGACTGCCTGCATGGCTCAGGACCTGGTGGACGAACTCTACTGGTACCGGGCGCCCCTGCTCCTGGGCGCGGGGAAACCTGCTCTAGGGGAGCTGGGCATCGACACCCTGAGCCGGGCGGCCCGTTGGGAGCTCGATGACCTGGGCATGTCCCCAGCCCTGCGACAGCTTGGCGTCGACACAGCAACCCACCTGGTACCGTCCTCTCAGACCCCGCACTAAGACTTTTTACCTAGCCGAACTTTCCAACCAGCCCGAAAGACCACCTCATGTTTACAGGAATTATTGCCGCAACAGGAACCGTAGAATCCATTGAACCGGTCCTCGACTCAGCAGGCCGCCCCAAATCCGCGGTGGTCACAATCAAGGCGGGCGATCTTATCGCTGACCTTGAGCACGGCGGTTCCTTAGCCGTCAACGGCGTGTGTCTGACCGCCACCCGCACCCAGGAAATTGCCAAGGGTAGCTTTGCTGCTGACATGATGGGCGAAACCCTAGAGCGCACCAACCTAGGCAGGTTGGCCCCCGGCGACCGGGTCAACCTGGAACGCTGTATGCCCGCCAACGGTCGCTTTGACGGGCACCTAGTGCAAGGACACGTTGACGGGCTGGGCACCGTTGTGCTGGTTCAGGACCACGAGTCCTGGCGGACCATCCGGATTAGGGCACCCCGTGATATGGCCTCCTACCTGACAGAAAAGGGCTCCATTACCGTATCTGGCGCTTCCCTGACCATCACCGCTGTTTCCCAACCCCAGGCGGACACCACCTGGTTTGAAGTGGGCCTGATTCCTGCCACCCTTGAAGCAACCACCCTGGGCGAACTCACCGTGGGTGATACCGTCAACCTGGAAACCGATGCGCTGGCCAAGTATGTCCAGCGAATTCTGGCTGTTTCCGGTTCTGTGCCGGGCCTGGGTATAGCTGCCCCCGTCCCGGCTGCTTCATCGGCCCACCCTACCGAGGCCCTCGATACCGTTGAACGAGCCATCGCAGAAATCGCTCGTGGAGGGGCCGTGATCGTTGTAGATGACGAAGACCGCGAAAACGAAGGTGATATCATCTTTGCCGCCGAACACGCCACCCCTGAGCTCATGGCCTTCACCATTCGCTATACTTCCGGCGTGATTTGTGCCCCGATGAGCGGTGAGCGTGCTGACCTACTCAATTTGCCCCCTATGGTGGAGGTCAACGAGGACGCTAAGGGCACCGCCTACACCGTCACCTGCGATGCACGGTACAAGGTGACCACCGGCATCTCAGCGGCTGATCGAGCCAACACCCTAGGAGTACTTGCAAACCCCGAGTCTGGAGCGCGTGACCTGACCCGCCCCGGCCACGTTCTGCCGCTCCGGGCGGTAGAAGGAGGCGTGCGCGTGCGCCCTGGACACACCGAAGCCGCCCTTGAACTGAGCACCCTCGCTGGCCTATCGGGTGTTGGCGTTATCGCAGAAGTAGTGAACGACGATGGCACCATGATGCGCTTTGATGGCCTGCGCGCATTTGCCACCCAGCACAAGATGCCCATGATTTCAATCGCTGATCTCGTGAGCTACCTAGAGGAACGTGACACCTTTGAACAATAAAATAGCTGAACTGATCCAGAGCAGCGACCCTGTTCTGGTGCCCACTGCGCAGGGTATTTTTGCTGTGCGCGGCTTTGAATTTTCAGATGGTAACGAACACATGCTGGCCACAGCCGTTGATGCTGACGGGAATGAGAAAACGGAGGAGAGCTCCCCACTCATCCGGCTTCACTCAGAGTGCGCTACCGGCGATTTGCTGGGGTCCTACCGCTGTGATTGCGGACCCCAGCTAGAACAGGCGCTAGAGACCGTCCAGCGTCAGGGCGGGGCTGTTCTCTACCTACGCGGGCAGGAGGGCCGGGGCATCGGGCTGGTTAACAAGCTTCGGGCTTATGCCCTACAAGACCGGGGGATAGATACCCTGGACGCCAACCTTCAGCTGGGCTTGCCCGCAGATGCCCGCGACTACACCCAGGCCGCTGCTGTCCTCACAAGGCTGGGGCTCACACAGATCCGCCTGCTCAGCAACAACCCCGCCAAGGCAGAAGCCCTGGAAAGGCTGGGAGTGAGGGTACTTGAACTAGTACCTGACATTGTTGAACCCCGCCCCGAAAACGAGGGCTACCTAGCCACCAAACGCGACCGGATGCGGCACCGCCTGGCCTAGCAACCAGCCCTATAGGGCTCAATGGCCGATAGACTTCAAAACAAGAACTAAGAGAGTGCCTGCCCCTAAGCAGGCAGAACCGAAGGCCCCAAGCAAGGAGAACACCATGAGTGGCGCAGGAGCACCTACACCCACCATTAACCCCCAGGACACCGCCGGGCTGTCCCTGGCTATCGTTGCCGCCTCCTGGCACACCCAGATCATGGACGGACTGCTTGATGGCGCCCGCCGTGCGGCCCAGGAGGCGGGAATTGAGCCCCTGATCGTGCGCGTTCCGGGCACCTTTGAGTTGCCGGTAGCTGCCGCTCACTTGGCGGAGAAGTTTGATGCTCTTGTGGCCCTGGGCGTTGTAGTGCGCGGTGATACCCCGCACTTTGACTACGTCTGTGATGCCGCGACCAGCGGTCTGACCAAGGTATCTGTTGAGAGCAAGACCCCTATTGGCTTTGGTGTTTTGACCTGCCATACCGAACAGCAGGGCCTGGACCGGGCGGGGCTTGCCGGTTCATCCGAGGACAAGGGCTATGAAGCTACCGCCGCCGCATTAGAAACCGTGGTCGCCCTGCGCTCAATCTAAGGCTTCATGACTCAGAAGGTAAGTGCTCAGGGGTGGTTTTCAGCTCAGCCCACCCCCAGCGCTGGCCTACCGGGGTGCCCGAAATGCAAGATGCGGGCACCCCAGCTACTCCCACCCACCCAAATCACGGTAGGCTAAAGGGCGTGAAGAATTTTGAAACCCTGTTCGCAGAATTAGCTGAAAAAGCTCAAACCCGGCCTGAAGGCTCCGGCACGGTTGCCGAGCTGGACCGCGGTGTACACTTTATCGGCAAGAAAATTGTTGAAGAAGCGGCAGAAGTATGGATGGCTGCCGAATTCCAATCCGACGCCGAATGTGCTGAAGAAGCCTCACAACTGATTTACCATTTGCAGGTCATGATGATCGCCAAGGGACTGACTCCCGAAGATATCTACAAGTACCTCTAAATCTCATCACCCGCAAAGGACTATAGACTATGCTGCGCGTTGCTGTTCCCAATAAGGGCATGCTCTCCCAAGCCGCCATTACTATGCTGACCGAGGCCGGTTACCTTCAGCGTCGTGACTCTCGCGAGCTGGTTCTGGTGGACCGTGAAAATGATGTGGAGTTCTTCTACCTGCGCCCCCGTGACATTGCGGTTTACGTTGGCGAAGGTACCCTGGATGTTGGTATTACCGGCCGGGACCTGCTGATTGATTCTGGTACCCACGCTGAAGAAGCCCTCAACCTTGACTTCGCCCGTTCTACCTTCCGCCTGGCCGGTCCCGTAGGAGTGTACAGCGACCCCAAAGAGCTAGAGGGTAAGCGGATTGCAACCTCTTACAAGCGTTTGCTGACCGACTACCTGGAGCGTTCCGGTATCAAGGCTTCGGTTGTCAGGCTGGACGGCGCGATTGAGTCGTCTACCCGCCTGGGCGTTGCCGATGCTATCGCCGATGTGGTGGAAACCGGTAACACTATGCGTGCCGCCGGTCTTGAGCCTTTTGGTGACCCGATTATGCGCTCAGAGGCCCTGCTTATTAAACGCCCAGGTGTGGAGGATCATGCCGGTCTTGAACGTCTTCAGCGCCGGCTAGAGGGTGTGCTGATTGCCCGCCAGTACGTGCTGATTGACTACAACATTGCCGAAGAAAACCTTGCTCAGGCGACCCAGCTCACTCCCGGTCTTGAGGCCCCCACTATTTCACAGCTCTCTCGGGAAGGCTGGGTAGCTATCCGCTCAATGGTTCCCCGCAAGAGCGCCAATCTGGTGATGGATAAGCTCTATGAGATTGGTGGTCGCGGAATCCTGGTGACCGCTATCCAAGCCGCCCGCCTGTAACCTCCCCGCGCGGTTCCTCTTCGAGGCCCGCCTACCAAAACATTGACTGACCGATAAGAAAGGGCTAACCCGTGGGTGTAGCTATTCGTGTGATTCCTTGCCTAGACGTTGACGCTGGTCGCGTAGTCAAGGGCGTCAAATTCGAGGGCCTACGCGATGCCGGTGACCCGGTGGAACTGGCCAAGCGCTACAATGCCGAGGGCGCCGACGAGCTAACTTTCTTGGACGTTACCGCCTCTTCATCGGAGCGCCAGACCACCTTTGATGTGGTGGCTTCAACCGCTGAGCAGGTCTTTATCCCCCTGACAGTGGGCGGCGGTGTACGGTCGGTGCAGGACGTTGACCGGCTCCTACGAACCGGTGCCGATAAGGTATCCATCAACACCGCCGCAATCTCCCGACCAGAGGTCATCAACGAGATTACCGAGCGGTTTGGCTCCCAAGTTTTGGTGCTCTCCTTGGACGCTAAAAAATCTGACGCGACTCCCAGCGGCTATGAGGTCACGACCCACGGCGGACGCAAGTCCACGGGCTTGGACCTGTTAGAGTGGGCCGCTGAGGCTGCCGAGCGCGGTGTAGGCGAGATCTTACTGAACTCTATTGATGCCGATGGCACCAAGGCCGGCTTTGACCTGCCTATGATTCGTGCGGTGCGCCAGGTGGTTTCGGTGCCCCTGATTGCTTCGGGTGGCGCCGGTGCGACCGAGCACTTCCCGCCCGCCATTGAAGCTGGGGCCGATGCTGTCCTGGCCGCCTCTATCTTCCACTTCGGTGAAGTCTCTATCGGCGAGGTCAAAGCCGCAATCCGCGAGGCTGGCTACCAGGTACGCTAGACCCTCCCGCGCAAACGGGGGATAACTAGAGCGAAAGCGCCCGCCCCAAGAACTATGGAGCCACTGGTCAGCATAAGCTCACGTGGGACAGTCGATCCCCACAAGCCACCGGCAAGGTAGCCAAGGAGCAAGCAGATTTTGACCAGCCAACCGTAGGCCGCCCAGGCTCGCCCCTGCTGGTTCTCAGCTACCCTGCTCATGATGGTGCTGTTCATGAGGCTGATAAAGATCCCGTTGCCAGCCCCAGCTACCAGGTAGATTCCTGCCGCCCCCAGCGCCGTAGGCAGAAGCCAGGCAATACTGAAAATACCAGCACCCATGAGCATGCCACTGGCAACCAAGGGTAGAACCGGGCGATGAGCCGGAATCTTAGCTGATAGAAGAGAGCCCATAATAATCCCCAGCGCCCAGCACCCCGAAACAAGACCGAAGACAGTCTCGTTCAAATGCAGGTAGCCGGTCAGCACAAAGACGGACACCACATCGTCTAAGGATGTTCCCAGAACGCAACAGACCAGAAAAAGAAAGCCTGCCCCGCCCAGAAGCTGGGGGCTTGACAGTATCCTAAAACCGAGCAGGGCGCCCTTGGTTTCCCTTGCCTCCACAACCAGCGCGTCCCGGGTCGATACCGCAAAAGCCAGTAGGGCCACGCAGAAGAGGGCCAGTGAACTGGCCAGCAGGAGCGCCTGAACAAGCCCCTGCCCAACCAGCAAGCCGCCCACCGCTAGGCCCAGAACACCGGCAAGGCCCGCAATCATGCTCAACCAAGAACCTGTGCCTTGGGTATCGGTTGAATAGTGGGTGGCCAGCTTGCGAGCTACCGGCCCCACCAGCGCGGTAGCTGTGCTAACGGCGAGCGTTCCCAGAATAATAGCTGGCCAGATGGTCCATGCGGCTATCGCACAATAGATAAGGGACTGAAAGGCCAGGGCGAGCGGCCACCACCACCAACGGATAGCGGTGTCAGCGAGCTTGCCACCCCACAGACCCAGAAGAACCTGCGGTAGTAGGGAAGCTAGCAGGAGAGCTGAAAGCAGATTAGCCTGCCCCTCAGCGGCCGCCTTGAGCCCGAAAGCTATGCTGATCATGGACTCACTGACCGAAGAGAGAAAAACAGCACCCAGGACAAGTTTCAGTTTGAAAGGGGTGGAGCGATTCATCTGCCTACCTTTCAGCCAGATAACCCGGCAACCAGATAGCCTCCCAATCGGGTGCCTCATCGTGCAGGAGCGTGCCTTCGCGCACGGCAAGTTGGGTAGCTAGCCGGTAGCTCCTGCCGCTTGAGCTTCGCACCAGATAGCCGTATTGCACCATCTCCCGGCGCATGAACGCAAAATCGTGCCAGAGTGCTTTCAAAATCTCGTTGACCTCTGGCTCAGAGTAGATTCGGCCCGGTTCAAAGTAGGTGACCAGGTGCAAGAGAATATGGGCCCGCGTTCTGCGTTTGGATGGCCAGCTTGTGAGAACCCCGTCTTTGAAGAAGCGCTGTACCACGGTTTGGTGGGTGAGTTCAGCTTGAGCTACGAGTGAGGGTTCTGCTGTTTGCTGAGCTAGTTCATCGATCAGACCCTGCCGGGCAGCGGTAAAGTTCAGCCCGGTTTCCTGCATGCGGGCGCGGACAAGTTTTTTAAAGTTTCGGTTAGCGGTCATAGATACAACGATTCCTGCGTACTCTAGCTACGCCGTCTATCGGTATTCCTATGCCAGCCAGCCCGCTGTCAGGGCTGCTCCCAGAGAAAATCTATTCCCTTCGCACTGTGTGCCGCTTGCTAGAGTTACGGCTGGTGCTGGGCGTTGGGGCCGCCACAGATATTAAAGCACACCCTCTAGCTTGAAAAAATAAAATAATTTATTTTTCCCTAGTTTTTAAAAAAATAGATGGATTTTTTAGCTTGCGGTGCCAAGCACGATAACCTATCTGATACCCAAACGTGAAAGAAACCGGGAGTCATTATGCCTACGCCTCGCCTGGTACCTCTAAGGCGCCAGCTTCCATCAGCTCACATGCTCAAGGACTTTATGAAGTTCGATCTGCCCACCACAGATTTCCGGGCCCGCCGCCTAGCTAGAGCAGCCGACTCTTGGGACCTGCGCGCTCTAGCCCAACGACGCACCCCAAAGGGTCCTTTTGACTATGTAGATGGTGCTGCAGAGAAAGAGCTGTCACTACAGCGGGCACGTCAAGCCTTTGACAATCTGGCCTTCGAGCCGGGGGTGCTACGAGATGTTGCCCAAGTCGATCTATCAACTGGCATGGCTGGAGCCCCTTCCGCTATGCCGCTGGCTATTGCCCCGACAGGTTTTACCCGCATGATGCATGCCGAAGGCGAAATCGCAGGTGTGAAGGCCGCTCATCAAGCAGGTATCCCTTTTACCCTCTCTACTATGGGAACTGAGACCATCGAAGATGTTGCCGCCGCAGGACCAGACGGTCGCCGCTGGTTCCAGCTCTACCTGTGGAAGGAGAACCGTTCTAAGGCTTTTGAGCTGGTTGAACGTGCCCACAAGGCAGGCTATGACACCCTCATGGTAACCGTTGACACCGCTGTGACCGGTGCCCGCCACCGGGACGTTCGTAACGGCATGACCTTCCCTCCCAAGCTAAGCGCCAAGACTGTCATTAACGCTAGCTACCGGCCTGAGTGGTGGTTCAACTTTCTGACCACCAAGCCTTTAGGTTTCACCAACTTTGGGGAGGGAACCAAGTCGGTGCAAGAGATCGGCAATATGTTCGATCCCACCCTCAACTTTGAGGACCTTGCCTGGCTCAGGCAGCAGTGGCCCGGCCAGTTGCTGGTTAAGGGGATTCAGACAGTCTCAGATGCCCAGCTATCTGTAGAGGCTGGTGCTGATGGTGTTGTCCTGTCCAACCATGGGGGCCGCCAGCTGGATAGGGCACCAGTGCCCCTCTATACTCTGCCGGAAGTCCGCCAGCGCCTGGGGAATGACTACACTGTCCTGCTGGATACCGGTGTCATGTCCGGGGCAGATGTCGTTGCTGCCTGCGCCTTAGGAGCGGACGGTGTCATGATTGGACGGGCCTATCTTTATGGTCTGATGGCCGGCGGGGCAGAAGGAGTCTGCCGCCTGCTGGATATTTTCCGAGCAGAGATGACACGTACCCTACAGCTCATGGGCATCAGCTCTCTTGACCAGCTCACTCCCGATCACGTCCGTTTGGATTGGAGGCCTTAGAATGAGCACTCTTGCTACCCTCAAAGCAGACTTGAACCCTAATACCCGCAGAGCACTGCTGGCTTCTATGCTGGGCTCCTTGGTTGAATGGTATGACTATGCTCTATACGGAGCTGCAGCCAGTTTGGTCATCGGTCCGCTCTTTTTTGGGCAGATGGAATCAGGCTCGACCATCGCCGCCTTTGCCACCTTTGCTGTGGGCTTTGTGGCCCGCCCTCTGGGTGGTCTCTTGATTGCCTGGTTGGGGGATAGGCGGGGCCGTAAACCTGCCATGCTCCTGACCATTATCATCATGGGTATTTCTACGGTGGGTATTGGCCTTTTACCGACAGCTGAGCACCTCGGTGTCTGGTCAGTGGTTCTACTGGTTATTTTGCGTCTCTTGCAAGGGCTGGGTGCTGGCGCAGAACTAACGGGGGCACTGACGCTGGTAGCTGAGTACACTCCGGTACAGCGCCGAGGTTTTTGGACCTCTCTGGTTCTTTCGATGCCACCAGCTGGCTCCCTGCTGGCCACTTTAGCTTTTATGCTGGTGAGCGGACTGCCGGAAGAAACTTTTAGAGGCTGGGGTTGGCGTCTTCCCTTCCTGCTTTCGGCGGTACTTTTTGCAGTGGCAATTTTTATCCGTAACAAGCTGGAGGAATCCCCGGAGTACCGAGCTGCTATGGCTCAGCAGGAGCAGAAGAAAGAGGCCCTCAAAGTTCCCTTGGCAGATGTCTTGCGCACCAATTTCAAGCAGGTACTCATCGGCTTTATGGCTGTTACCGGCCATAATGCCAATAACTACATCATTTCGATTGTTTCGATTACCGTCATGATTAACTACGGTGGGCTAAGCCGCAGCGACGCCCTGATGCTGGTTATGCTGGCAACTATTTTTGGTGTTGTGCTATCACCGGTGGGTGGTGCCCTGGGCGATAAGCTGGGAGCTGGCAAGGTCATGCTCCTGGGATCAGTCACAGGACTAATCTTTGCCTTCCCACTGTTTACGGCACTAACGTCGGGTAGTTTCCTGCTCATTTTCTGTGCTCTCTCCATTTCTTTTGGTGTCGTCTTGGCGACGACATCGGGCCCCCAGGGTGCTTTCCTGGTTAACCTCTTTCCCATCAAAACCCGCTTTACTGGCGTTGCCTTGGCCCGTGAACTGAACGGTGTGGTGATTGCAGGTTTCACTCCTATGATCGTTGCTGCACTCTTTGAATTCGGTCAGGGGAGTATCGTTCTGCCCTCCCTCTATATGGCTACTTGTTTCGCTGTGACAGTGGTGGCAACCCTATGGGCTAAGGACTCGGGTAATAATTCCGCTGCCCAGGTTGTCCCGGCAGTCAATGGGTGGGATCCTGAGCTCAGTTCTAAGGTATAAACCGGGCTTTAGTCTGGAAGATTTTTGAGGAATAGATCCCACATGAAAAAGAAAACACGGGGCTTGGCCCTATTCCTAGTGCTGGTAGCCTTGGGTGTTTTAGCGGTGAGTGCTATCTTCCCTAAGAAAGATGACCTCAACCATGAATTGTCGGAGGGCTTTGAACCAATTGCAGAGCTCAGCCTAGAAAAGTACTACTTCACAGATATAGCAGTCATTGATGAGCCCGCAAAGGTTCTTGGCTTGGATATTCCCTTTGCACACAAGAAGGTCATCTTCACCCATGAGGGCTCAGTCAAAGCTGGGATCGATAACTTTGAGGCTATAGAGGTAGCAGTGAATCAGAAGTCACAGACAATCACTCTGAGAGCCCCAGATGTCAGGTTGCTCGAAACCAAAATAGACCCCTCCAGCGTCAACGTCTACGATCAGGCCATGAACCCTTTCAACCAGCTAAAAGTGGAGGATATTACCGGGTTACTGGCTAGCAAAGAGCAAGAAGCCAAGGACAAAGCCCTTGAAAACGGTCTGCTGGACCGAGCCCGGGACCGTGCCAAGAGCCTGCTTTTATCCCAGGTGCAGAGCCTGGTTACCGGGACCTCTCTTGAGGGCTATAAGGTTGAGCTTGAGTGGCAGGGCTAAGGGGTGACAGGGCTAAGGGGTGACAGGGCTAAGGACGATCCCTGGGCGGGGGAGAGATGCAGGGCCTCTAGGCCATCAGCTGTAGAGACTTTACTCTCATGATTAAGCGGTAGGGGTGGACGTGCGCCACTCCTACCGCTGAGATTAAAACACAGGGTGAAAAGGATTAAAGAAAGTTCAGCCTAAAAATAGCTGGCTTAAGTTAACCTGCGAGGGTGGCCTGAGAGGCATCTTCCCGGCCAAAGAGGTAGAGCACCAGTTCGCCCGGTTGGCCGGTCAGAATCTGCGCCTTTTGACCGGGATGTGGAGCAATAACTGTGTGGACGCTGGGCCTGTATCCCGGTGCATCCAGTACCAGGCCAGGGGGGAACTTCTTACCCGCCATGAACCGAGCGCGTTTTCGCAGAGCCTCCCAGAGCTTTTGCTGAACTTCGTCCTGTAGGGTGCGCGGTTCCACGGTGGCATCGGCGGCCCGGCGTACGTCCTCGGTATGCACAAAGTACTCCAGCAGGTTCATGGCCAGGTCGAGCTGAGGGGCGCGCGAACGCATGCCCAAATACCCCGGCAGAGCCTGAAAACGCGCCAGACCCTGCTCGTATCGCTCGGATTCGGCCAAATCATCAGCCAGTTGCCCGGTTAGTCGGTCAGTGCGGGCGGCTAACGGTCCGCCAACAACACCTGCCGCGGCCAGTGGTTGCGACTCTCTCAGGAGTAGGTGGGCCAGCATGTGCCTGGTTTCCCAACCCTCACAGAGGGTACGGGCCAAAGGGCCTGCTTGGGACAGTGCCAAGCAGAGAGCTTGGCGTTCAGAAGTTACGAGTTCTAAGGGAGAAAGTGCCGTCATGCTTCCTATCCTAACCCTAGGGCGAGAGCAAAGGGGCTTGGGGCCTATCGGTTAGGATAGTTGGGTGACTACACCACTTCAAACCGCAGCCCCCCAGACCTCGCTTGACCCCGCTATTGTCGCTCAACTCAAGCGTGATGAGAATGGGCTCTTTGCCGCAATTATCCAGCAGTTCGACAGTAAAGAAGTTCTCATGCTGGGCTGGATGAATGATGAAGCCCTAGGTCGGACTCTGACCGAGGGGCGGGTAACTTTCTGGTCACGTTCTCGCCAGGAATACTGGCGTAAAGGTGATACCAGTGGCCACTACCAGTACGTTAAGAGCGTCAGCATCGATTGTGACGGTGACGCACTTTTGGTGCAGGTAGACCAGGTAGGAGCTGCCTGCCATACCGGAACCCCCACCTGCTTTGAGGCGGGTGGAGTTTTACCCGCCGTCAGCGGAACACGGCCTGTAGAATAGGCCCGACTAGGCCTTTTCGCAGGGCACCTTGTGCGGTTCCCCTGACCCTTGAGGGAACGCCCCCTACCATTCGCCACGTATTGTCAGAGGTAAAGATGCAGGATCTTGGAATCATTGAACCCACCCTTGAAAAGTTTAGGCAACTCGCTACTACCCGCCGGGTTATTCCGGTTCGGGTCAAGGTTTTAGCTGATGCCATGACTCCCATCGGTATTTACCGGTCGCTGGTCCTTGCCGACGGTGCCCCGGCTCCTGGTACTTTCCTGCTGGAATCTGCCAATGAGCAGAAGCAGTGGTCACGCTACTCTTTCATCGGCGCCTCTAGCCGCTCTACCTTGACCACACACGACGGGAAAATTGTCTGGCAGGGTCTCACCCCCAGCGGTGCGCCCACCGAGGGCGACCCCGTCCAAGCTATCCGTGAGACCCTTGAGATGCTCCATACCGAACCTTTTGAGAATCTGCCCCCGCTCACCAGTGGCCTGGTGGGCTACATGGGCTGGGATGTTGTTCGTCACTGGGAGAAACTCAGAGGCGGCCCCGCAGATGACCTTAAACTGCCCGAGTTTGCCCTCAATATCGTTTCAGACATGGCGGTTCACGATAACGCCGATGGCACTGTTACCCTGATTGCCAACGCTATTAACTTCAATGGCACCGACGAAAACGTTGATGCCGCCTATGCCGATGCCCTCTCCCGGGTGTACGCCATGATGGACAAGCTGGCCCAGCCTGCCTCCGAGAGCGTATCAACCCTGTCAGATATCGGCCAGCTTGAAGACCGCCTTGCCACCGTCAAGCACACCTGGCTGGAGCAGGGTTTCCTTGAGACAATCGAAAAAGCCAAGAAGAACATCATCGATGGAGACGTCTTCCAGATCGTGATTTCACGGCGCTTTGAAGTGGAGAATCAGGCAAATGCGCTCGATGTTTACCGGGTACTGCGCCAGTCCAATCCCTCGCCCTATATGTACCTCTTTAACTTTGAGTCCACCGCAGATCGGGAACCCTTCCAGATTGTCGGCTCATCGCCTGAGGCGTTGGTGACCCTCAAAGACGGCCTAGCGACTACCCACCCGATTGCCGGTTCCCGCCCCCGCGGTGCCAGCCGTGAAGAAGACCTGGCTCTGGCAGAAGAACTCCTGGCCGACGAGAAAGAACGCTCCGAGCACCTCATGCTCATTGACCTGGCACGCAATGACCTCTCACGCATCGCTGTTCCCGGGAGCGTTTCGGTCACCCAGTTCATGGAAATTGAACGTTTTAGCCACATCATGCACATCTCATCAGAAGTGCAGGCTCAGCTGGCTCCTGGCATGAACGCCTACGATGTTCTGCGGGTAGCCTTCCCTGCCGGTACCCTCTCCGGTGCCCCTAAGCCCCGGGCCATGCAGCTCCTTGACGAGTATGAAATCAGCGCCCGAGGCGTGTACGGGGGCGTCTGTGGCTACTTTGATTTTGCAGGTAACATGGATATGGCTATTGCCATTCGCACCGCCGTGCTCAAGAGCGGGCGGGCCTATGTCCAGGCCGGGGCCGGGATCGTGATGGATTCTGAGCCCGCCTCCGAAGCCCAGGAAACGGTCAACAAGGCTGCAGCTCCGTTGCGCGCTGTGCTAACAGCATCGGGACTGGCTCCGCTATCCACCGAGGTGATTTCTTAGATGTCTGAGCAAATACAGAGCGGGGCAAAGACCGTGCCCGCTTGGGCTAAGCCGTCCCGGGTGATGGCCGGATCTATGCTGGCCGCTGGGTTAGGCTTTGCTTGCACACTGTCCACCTGGATTCGGGCAGAAGTTACCACGGTCATTGATACGAGCGTGATTGATGTTTCCGGGGCTGAGGCCGCTTCAACCGTGAGTGCCCTAGCCTTGGTCGCGCTCCTGGCATCGGTGGCGCTCCGTATCGCTGGCCGACGCTTGCGCAAGATACTTTCGGTCCTTATCGCCGGGGCGGGCCTTGGTCTTGCGGTAGCGGCCTATAGCGTCCAGGCAGACCCGCAGGCAGCGGCGGCGGCTCAGGTGAGCGCCGCAACGGGAACAACTGCGGCGGCTAATGGCTATGAGCTCACTGCTATGCCCTGGCTGGGTCTTGCGGCTGGCTTACTGATCACCCTGAGCGGTATCTGGGCCTTTGCTGCTAGCTCTCAGTGGAGGAGTGGCCGCAAGTACGATCGTTCTACCAGGGGCCAGGGGAGCACGCACTCTGACGAGAACCCCGATGAAATTGATACCTGGGACTCCCTGACGGCGGGGGATGACCCCACAAATCGCTAGCGCTGCAGCTGCTCTGGCCGTCATAAGAGGAACACCGGACACACTAAGTCCTGAAGATTTCGGAAAAGTACCGCCTTATCTCCTAAGATAGATACCAAACATAGGTGCGCCCCGCCCATACCCGGTGGACACCCCACACACATCAAGGAGTCTTACATGGCACAGCATACCGTCGAGATGGTCCCCGACCTTCCCTATAACAACCACGGCAGCACCATCGCGTCCTGGGCGATGATGATTATTATGATGCTCGGTTCTATTATTGGGGCTGTGGGCTTCTGCCTGGCTAATACCCCCATCTTTACAGTGGGTGTCGCCGTGATTGCCCTTGGTGTTGTTGCGGGTATTGTCTTGCGTTCTGCTGGCTACGGCCAGGGCGGTAAGCACACCAAGTACAACCACTAAATGGCTACTGCAAACCAGTAACTTCTTTTAAGGACGTCACGCACCTGCGCGGCGTCCTTTGCCTTTCTCACCCGGTGAACCCACCTGGCATGTTGCGGTCCATCTGGGTGATACTAGAAGGGCATGCCACAAAGCGCACCGCGCACACAACCCCAGGGGGCACCTATGACCGTACTCGATGACATCATTGCCGGTGTCCGCCAAGATACGGCGGCACGTCAGGCCCTTCTACCGCTTGAATCTGTCAAAGAACGAGCCTCCGCACAGCCTCCTGCCCTGGATGCTTACAGCGCTTTGCGAGGCGCGAGCCAACAGACCGTAGAGGTAATTGCTGAAGTTAAGCGGTCTTCCCCCTCCAAGGGGGAGCTATCCGATATTCCAGACCCTGCCCAGTTAGCATCCGCCTATCAGGCCGGGGGAGCCGCCGCGATTTCGGTGCTGACCGAAGAACGCAGGTTCAAGGGTAGCCTTGCTGATCTCGACGCTGTTCGTGCGGCGGTTTCTATTCCGGTTCTGCGCAAAGACTTTACGGTGGACGAGTACCAGATTTATGAGGCGCGTGCTCACGGTGCCGACCTAATCCTGCTGATTGTTGCGGCCCTCGACGATCAAACCCTCCGACGCTTCTTGAACCTGACCCACGAACTGGGCATGAACGCTCTGGTGGAAACCCACACCCCTGAAGAGATTCAGCGGGCTATCGCGGTGGGTGCCCGCATCGTAGGTGTTAACGTGCGTAACCTCAAGACCCTTGAGGTCAATAAGGACATATTTGGGGAGCTTGCCCCCTTGCTCCCGCAGGATGCAATTATTGTTGCCGAGTCAGGTGTTGCTTCACCCGCCGATGTTGCCGATTACGCCTCCCACGGCGCGCAGGTTGTGCTGGTAGGTGAAGCACTCGTCAAGTCGGGCACTGCCACCGAGACCTTGCGCGATTTTCGGGGCGCTGGGGAGAGCGCCCGCCGTAACTACCTCGATACTAACCAGTAACCAGCCCCGCGCCCACCTGCTATCTACCACCCACTTCCTAAGGACAACCACAGTGACCGAAACCCTCGCCGACCAGTTCCTCGCCAGCGGCCAGAGCCTCAAGAACGCTCCGGGCCCCTACTTTGGTCACTACGGTGGCCGCTACATGGCCGAATCCCTCATCGCCGCTATCGATGAACTCGAAGCAACCTTTAACCGTGCAAAAGAGGACCCCGAATTTTTGGCTGAGTTTCGCCGCCTCTCGGCCGAATACTCCAACCGGCCTTCCCTGCTAACCGAGGTTCCCCGCCTCTCGGCTGAGGCCGGCGGTGTGCGCTTCTTCCTCAAACGTGAAGACCTCAATCACACCGGTAGCCATAAGATCAACAACGTGATTGGTCAGGCACTACTGGCCAAACGTATGGGCAAGACCCGCCTGATTGCTGAGACAGGGGCAGGCCAACACGGTGTAGCCACGGCAACAGCTGCAGCCCTTTTCGGCATGGAATGTGTTGTCTATATGGGGGAGGAAGACACCGAGCGCCAGGCCCTGAACGTGGCCCGTATGCAGTTGCTTGGTGCCACAGTTATCGCTGTTCAAACCGGCTCACGCACCCTCAAGGACGCTATCAATGAGGCCCTGCGCGATTGGGTCTCCAACGTGGATACCACCCACTACCTGCTGGGAACAGCCGCCGGCGCCCACCCCTTCCCGGCTATGGTTCGCTACTTCCACGATGCCATCGGTGCTGAGGCACGCCAACAGTTTATTGAGGCAACCGGGGGTCTGCCCACCGGTATTGCCGCCTGCGTGGGCGGTGGCTCAAACGCTATCGGCCTCTTCCACGCTTTCCTGGATGACCCCGAGGTTAAGATCTACGGTTTTGAGGCCGGCGGTGATGGTCTTGATACTGACCGTCACGCCGCGACCATCAACCTGGGCCGCCCCGGCATGCTCCACGGAGCTATGACCTACCTGATGCAGGATGAGGACGGGCAGACCATCGAGTCCCATTCAATTTCTGCCGGTCTGGACTATCCCGGCGTAGGCCCAGAACATGCCTACCTTTCGGATATTGGCCGCGTGGATTACCAGGCCGTGACCGACAGCGAGGCTATGGACGCTCTGCGCCTGCTCTGCCGCACCGAGGGCATTATCCCCGCTATCGAATCGGCGCACGCCCTGGCCGGGGCCCTGCGCCTAGCCCGTGCCTGGGCCGAGGAAGACCCCGCAACAGCTTCCGAGAAATCTATGCTGGTCTGCCTCTCCGGTCGAGGAGACAAGGACATGGAAACCGCTCTGGCCTGGTTTGGCCTGGGCAAAGCAATCCCTTCCAGCAGCCTGAGTGTGGGTAATAAAGAAGCCGCAGCAGAGCAGAAGCAAGTCAGTCAGACTGAAAGCAAAGGTGCATAATGAGCTACATCTACCATCCTGACCAGGCCCGTTACTCGGTGCGCAAGGGAGTGTTCCCTGCCCCCAACCCGGACTCAAAGCTAGCGGCTCGCTTGGCGGCCTGCAAGGCCGAGGGCATAACGGCAGTCATTGGCTACCTGCCGGTAGGGTTCCCCACGGTTGATGAGTCCATTGAAGCAGCTATTGAGATGGGTCTGAACGGCGCCGACATCATTGAGCTTGGCCTGCCCTACTCCGACCCCGTCATGGATGGCCCAGTGATCCAGCGTGCAACGGCCCAGGCTATTGCCAAGGGCTTCCGAACCGATGATTTGATGCGTGCTGTTCGCGAAATTACCCAGGCAACCAATGCCGTCGTGGTTGTCATGACTTACTGGAACCCCGTGCTACGGCGCGGTATCGACCGGTTCGCTCAGGAATTGGCCGCCGCCGGTGGCGCGGGCCTGATTACCCCCGATCTGGTCCCCGATGAGGCATCTGACTGGTTTGAGGCCTCAGAAAAGTACGGTTTGGACCGTATTTTCTTAGCGGCGCCGTCGTCTTCACCTGAACGTCTGAAAATAATTTCTCAGGCTTCCAGCGGGTTTGTTTACGCTGTTTCGGTCATGGGTGTAACTGGCGCTCGTTCGTCGGTGAGCACAGCGGCAGAGCAGCTGGTGGCAGACTTGCGCGAGGCTGGTGCCCCTGCGGCCTGCGTGGGTCTGGGGGTTTCTCGCCGGGAGCACGTCGAAGAAATCGGTGCCTATGCCGACGGTGTGATTGTGGGTACCGCACTGGTCAAAGCTCTCGCCGAGGGGGGCCCTGACGCTGTGGGTGTTTTGACCCGCGAACTGGCTGGCCGTGAGGTGAAGGCCGCGTGAACGATTCAACTTTGCTAGCCTCCATTCCATCACCCAGTATTTCAACTATCGAGCTGGGCCCGCTGACCATCCACTATTACGCGCTCTGTATTCTGGCCGGCATTATGCTCTGCCTGTGGCTGACCTCCCGCCGGTGGCAGGCCTGGGGCGAGGACCCCGAGCGGGTCTGGGATATCGCCCTGTGGGCAATCCCTCTGGGTATCGTGGGTGCCCGTGCCTACCATGTTCTGATTACTGACCCGGGGACCTACTTCGGTCCCGGGGCTGATCCCCTGGATGTTTTTAAAATCTGGGAGGGTGGTATCGGTATTATGGGTGCCATCTCAGTGGGTGGCTTGGGGGCCTGGCTGGCCTGCCGCCGCTACGGTATTTCTTTGGGCAAGTTTGCCGACGCGGCCGCACCCGGCATTATGCTGGCTCAGGCGATGGGCCGCTGGGGCAACTGGTTTAACCAGGAACTTTTTGGTAAGCCGACCACCCTGCCCTGGGGCCTTGAGATTTCGGCTAGCTCACCTAACTTCCCGTCCCAGTACCCTGTGGGCACCCTCTTTCACCCCACTTTCTTGTACGAGTCACTGTGGAACATTCTTGGCGCAACGCTCTTGCTTTACCTGGGTAAGAAGGGCTTCTTCCAGCGGGGGCAGACCTTTTGGGCTTATGTCGTCTGGTACGGATTCGGACGTCTGATGATTGAGGCTTTCTTGCGCATTGATACCGCTGAGATGCTCTGGGGCATGCGTATCCATGTGTGGACGTCCGGCGCGATTATGCTCCTGGGTATTGTGATGTTCGCAGTCATGGGTCTAAGAGCCCGTAGAGGCGGTGAGCGTGCCGGTGCTTATCAGCAGGTTTCCTCCGTCGCGTCAGCTACCCTCAGGGGTGGCAAGGATCAGCCCAGTTCTTCCTGCTTCGGTGCGCAGGATCCTGCCCCGTCCTCCGCTCCTTTGGGCGACTAGCGCTAGTCTTAGACTTGGAGCCTGCCATGACTGCCGCAAGACCCTGTTCTTTCTCTTGAGCCTCTCTTGATTATCCTGGGGCGAAGAGAGAAGGGATGGGGTCTTTCTCTTCCCTTGAAGAAATTGCTATGCCTACTTATCACGCACTAGGGTGTATGTAAAAACGGTTAAAATGTGGAGGCTACCATGCGGCATTTTTCCTTCCCTCACTTCACAACCTTTCCCGCTTATGTGCTGTCTTCTGCGCTGTGGGCGCTGGCAATTTTTGGGTTACTGGCCTCACTGGGGACATTTTTTTCTTGGCGATTTTTTGAACCCGGTCTGACTGTTTTCTTAGCCACTTTTGGCCTTATCGTGCTGGCATTCTTACCCACCTACTTCAAGTTTAAAGAAGCGAAGAACCAATCAGGCGGAGTTGTGCGCCCTGGAATGTGGCAAGCCTGGATGCCCACCAGCCCCCTTGAAGCTGTGCTAGCCCTGGTCATATATGGCTTTGCTGCAAACGGTATCTATTACGCTCTTGCCTCAATAGCCGGTGGAAACTTTACCCGGCTTACGGTGATGCTCGGTTTGGTAACAGCGCTTCCTATGGCTGGAGTCGGCTTCAACCGGCACCTATCGCGGGGGCACTCAGAACCCAAAGTAGTGGAGTAAATCAGGTCACGGAGCCAGCAGGTTTAGCTGTCCATATTCGGTCTCAGGAGGGTATCGCTATCGTCTGTGATTAGCTTTAGCACCCCTGGCTAATCAATGAGTCTTTTGAGGTTGGGGTAGCGGATTAGGTATGGTCCAGGGCCAATCTACCCAGCAATGCGGATGCGCGGTGGGTCCGCATGCTCACCAATGACGAGTTGGTAGACCTGCTAGGCGTGGCTGTCGAGGCGTAGAGGTAATAGCCGGCTAGAGAGATAAGGGTAGCCCTGAGGAAGTCTTCACTGGGCTTATTATGAGCAGGCATGAGTTCAAGGAGCTGGGACAATGACAGCTCTGGATCGGCGATGAGCGCATCCACAGCAATTAGTGCAAGGTCTACCTGGTTGTTGCCCACTGTTGCCCACGGCCAATCCACTAAGATTGCTCTGCCCTGGGGGCCAATGAGGATGTTATCAGCGCGCAGGTCCGTGTGGACGTAGCTATCTCCCGCTAGTCTGCTCATCAATTCCTGATCAACCAAGGTCGCATACTCCGCCGCATGGCTGTTGGCCCAGGTCAGAAGCCCCACGAGCTTGTGGTATGTAGAGGTCTGGGAGGCATGGATAAGCTTCTCCACCCTGATACCTTCAGCTAGTTTGTGCCACAGAGCAAGCTCATCTAGATCCTCTTCAGCCCTTGGCAGTTCAAGGTGCTTAGCAAGGGGAATCTGCCCGATATCGGTCAGAGACTGAAAGGTGCTAGCCAGTTCGTCCAGTTTCCAGGGGTGGGCTGGCTGGTGCCCCTCGATATCTTCAAGCAGTAGAGCCACCCAGTGACTGCCGTCAGTGGCGGAGATTTCTTGGTGCGCTAAAAGCAGTGGAACCGGTGCATAGGCAGGAAAACTACTAGTAACTTGCGCTTCTTGACGGTGCAGATCTGCTGTATCGGGGTGGGTGGATTCATCAACAGCTTTGAGAAAGGCGCGCTTGCCGGAAGAGAAGATGAGTCGGTCAGCGGTGCCCAGGCTGTAACCTCCGCTCTGCGATATAGCTGTTGTGACGGTGTCTCCCATCGTTTGTTCAACCCAGGTGCGGAGCTCCGCTGGAAGGCCCTGCCAACTGGCCCGCTGGCTGCCAGTAGATAGGGTGCTAGCTGTATCAGCCGTCATTTTTGTTTCCTTTTTCTGCGCTAGTTCAGGCCCTGTTAGCAGACCGCACCTTAAGCAAGTCTGTCGATCAGACGCAATCAGGCATTGTGTACTCAATTTTACATACCGTAAGAGTGTTCACAATGTGAGAGAAAAGGTTTCAAGTATGTATCTTTTCGCTCAAATTCTTGGAGCTAAGAGAACCCATAATTACGAAATATATTCATTTCCTAATACGCTATAAGCCTTGGTTTGCCTGCCTCTATAGTGGAGTTTTAAGCCAATTTCCAAGGCGATAGAGGGCAAACCGATCGACTCATTAGCCGGCGCCTTGTTGTATCTTTACACGCAAGAGCGTATATATTTACACAGATGTAACTCTGTCTCAGAAGACTAGTGAAGCACCCCTCGGCACCCCCTACCAGGGCAGAAGGGAAGGGTGTGAGAACAGTCCCATCCGGCACCCCGGTGGTGAACTGTCCACCTGCGCTCCACCGAATCAGCGAGGAGACCACCGACCAGTCAGGCTGCCACTGTCCTAGCAGAACCGAAGAGACTCTCGTGAGGCTCAGGCGGGAATGTCTATCCAGCGGCGGCACCCGAACAACGTAAGTAGGAATGGCCCCCATGAGTCACACCCCGATCGGCGGTGCAGCACACGCTGCAGAGAACCTTACCCAGGAGTTAACCCTGGATCATGCGCCCTCACCCTTTGCCACTTTTGCCTCTATTCCAGAGGCTCGGGGGCTCTATCACCCCGAGAACGAAAAAGACGCCTGCGGCCTGGCAATGATTGCAACTCTGCGCGGTGAACCTGGTCATGACATTGTCGACTACGCGCTGACCGCCCTGCGCCGTCTTGAACACCGAGGCGCTGTGGGCGCTGACGAGGGTACCGGTGACGGTGCAGGTATCCTGCTCCAGATCCCCGACACTTTCCTCCGCCAGGCAGTGGACTTTGAACTTCCTGCACTCGGCAAGTACGCCGTAGGTACAGCTTTCCTGCCCACCGGTGGTAACAACGCCACCGAGCTCATGGAGGGACTCACCCAGATTGCAGAACGTGAGGGCTTGCGTGTATTGGGTTGGCGCGAGGTGCCAGTACGGGCAGAGATTGTAGGTAAGGCCGCCCGTGAGGTCATGCCCCACTTTGTGCAGATGTTCATTGCCGAAGCTAGCGGTGAAGATCTGGATGCCGTCAATGCCCCTTTCACCGGGCATATCCCCATTATCGACCTGGATGAAGACGCCGAACGTCGCCAGCTTGACCAGAAAGCCTTCCGCGTCCGTAAGCGTGCCCAGCACAAGCTGGGTGTCTACTTCCCGTCATTTTCATCGCGCACCATTGTCTATAAGGGCATGCTGACTACTGCTCAGCTTGAGCCTTTCTACCCGGATCTTTCTGACCCGCGTTTTGCCACCAAGCTGGCTATTGTTCACTCGCGTTTTTCGACCAACACCTTCCCCTCGTGGCCGCTTGCTCAGCCTTTCCGCACTATTGCCCATAACGGTGAGATTAACACGGTCAAGGGTAACCGCAACTGGATGCGTGCGCGCCAGTCACAGCTCAAGTCCCCGGTCCTGGGCCGCAACCCCGAAGAACTCTTCCCCATTTGTTCTGCTGGCGCATCTGATTCCCAGAGCTTTGATGAGGTCGCAGAGCTGTTGATGCTGGCTGGCCGTTCAGCCGCCCAGGTACTCATGATGATGGTGCCCGAAGCCTGGGAAAACCACGAGACCATGGATGAGGACCGCCGTGCTTTCTACCGCTACCATTCATCGCTCATGGAACCCTGGGACGGCCCAGCGGCTATCGCCTTCACTGACGGCGATAACGTGGGTTCGGTACTTGACCGCAACGGTCTGCGACCGGGCCGCTACTGGGTGACCGATGAGGGCCTGGTTATTTTGGCTTCTGAGGTCGGCGTAGTTGATATACCCGAAGAGAAGATTATCGAAAAGGGGCGAGTCTCGCCGGGCAAGATGTTCTACGTGGACACCAAGGCTGGCCGACTGGTTCCCGACGAAGAGGTTAAGGCAACTATTGCTGCGGAACAGCCCTGGAAGCAGTGGGCTGATGAGAATATCGTTAACCTCTCGGATTTGCCCGAGCGTGAGCATATTCGTGCCTCCCGTAAATCTATTCTTAAGCGTCAGCAGACTTTTGGTTATACCGAAGAGGAACTGCGAAAGATCCTTGCCCCCATGGCTAAGACCGGGGCAGAACCCATCTACGCAATGGGTACCGACACCCCTATCGCGGTACTTTCTAGCCGTCATCGCCTGCTCTTTGACTACTTCGTCCAGTCCTTTGCCCAGGTAACTAACCCGCCCTTGGACTCAATCCGCGAAGAGCTGGTAACCAGTCTTAAGACCTCAATTGGTGCAGACGGTAACCTGCTCCGTAAGGGAAGGGTCAAGGTTCAGCATGTGGGCCTGGACTTCCCTGTTATTAACAACGATGAGCTCGATAAAATCGCCCATATTGAGGACGAAGACGGTATGCCCGCCGCCCTCAAAGTGGCTGGCCTGTACCCTGCCCACGGTGGGGAAGAGGCCCTGCGAGCCCGCCTGGCTGAGATCTGTGAGAAGGTTTCAGCGGCTGTTGAGCGTGGCGTTCAGTTCCTGATTCTTTCGGACCGTAACTCCAACGGGGCTTGGGCACCCATTCCTTCCCTGCTGCTCACCAGTGCGGTTCACCACCACCTGCTCCGTAGCGCTACCCGTACCAAGGTCGCCCTGATCGTAGAAGCCGGTGATGTGCGCGAAGTCCACCACGTAGCCACCCTGATCGGCTACGGCGCATCGGCTGTCAACCCCTACCTGGCCATGGAATCGGTTGAAGAGCTAGTAGCTCAGGGAGAGATTACCGGGGTTACCGAATCTGAAGCTGTCTACAACCTGATTAAGGCACTGGGTAAGGGGCTGCAGAAGATTATGTCCAAGATGGGCATCTCAACGGTTGCCTCCTACTGTGGCGCGCAGACCTTTGAAGCTCTGGGCCTATCCCAGACCCTGGTTGACCAGTTCTTTACCGGTACCCATTCACAGATGGACGGTGTAGGCCTGGATGTGATTGAAGCCGAAACCCGTAAGCGCCACAGCGATGCCTACCCTGATGACGGCGTATCGGTGCCCCACCGTGCACTCGAAACCGGCGGCGAATACGACTGGCGCCGTGACGGCCCGCCCCACCTCTTCAACCCGGAAACCATTTTCCGTCTACAGCACTCCACCAAGACCCGCCGCTACGATATCTTCAAGTCCTATACCCAGCGGGTGGATGACCAGGCTAAAGACCTGATGACTCTTCGCGGCCTCTTGAGCTTCACCCAAGACCGTCAACCGGTACCGATTGAAGAAGTTGAGCCTGTCTCAGAGATCGTCAAGCGCTTCTCCACCGGTGCAATGTCCTACGGATCAATCTCCCGTGAAGCCCACGAGACGCTGGCTATTGCCATGAATAAGCTGGGCGCTAAGTCCAACACCGGTGAAGGCGGCGAGGACGTTGAGCGTCTGCTTGACCCCGAGCGTCGCTCAGCTATCAAGCAGGTCGCATCGGGCCGGTTCGGCGTGACCTCTCTCTACCTGACCAAGGCTGATGACATCCAGATCAAGATGGCTCAGGGCGCTAAGCCCGGCGAAGGAGGCCAGCTTATGGCCGCTAAGGTCTACCCCTGGGTGGCCGCGACCCGCCACTCCACCCCGGGTGTCACCCTGATTTCACCCCCGCCGCACCACGATATCTACTCCATTGAGGATCTAGCCCAGCTCATCTACGACTGCAAGCGCGCCAATCCGAGCGCTCGCGTCCACGTCAAGCTGGTATCAGAGATCGGTATCGGTACCGTGGCCGCAGGCGTGACTAAGGCTAAGGCCGACGTTGTGCTGATTTCAGGCCATGACGGCGGGACCGGTGCGGCTCCGCTCAACTCTCTCAAACACGCAGGTGCCCCCTGGGAACTGGGTCTGGCCGAAACGCAGCAAACCCTCATGATCAACGGCCTACGTGACCGCGTGGTCGTTCAGGCAGACGGCCAGCTCAAGACCGGCCGCGATGTCATCATTGCCGCCTTGCTGGGCGCAGAGGAATACGGTTTTGCTACCGCGCCCCTGGTCGTTGAGGGCTGCATCATGATGCGCAAGTGCCACCTGGACACCTGCCCGGTGGGTATCGCAACCCAGAACCCCGACCTGCGCGCCCGCTTTACTGGCAAGGCCGAGCACCTTATCAACTTCTTCGAGTTCATTGCCCAGGAGGTTCGTGAGTACCTGGCAGCCCTGGGCTTCCGTTCACTGGACGAAGCTATTGGCCACGCCGAGGTCCTTGACACTTCAGGTGCCATCGCCCATTGGAAGGCCGAAGGTCTTGACCTGAGCAAGCTACTGGCCTCAACAGCCGTCGAATACCAGGGGCAGGGAATCCGCCACCTGCGCGACCAGGACCACGAACTCGATGCCCATATCGATAACCGCTTTATCGAAGCCTCTGCCGCAACGTTCGAGAGCCGTCAGAAGGTCACCATTGACTCAGCCGTGGTCAACACGGACCGATCCGTAGGAACCATGCTAGGGCACAAGGTCACCAAGACTTTCGGTATCGACCTGCTCGAACCCGACTCCATCACCCTCAATCTCAAGGGCCAGGCCGGACAGTCTCTGGGCGCATTCCTTCCCCAAGGCGTGACCATCCGACTGACCGGTGACTCTAACGACTACGTCGGTAAGGGCCTCTCCGGGGGCCGTATCGTGCTCAGCCCGGACCCCGCCGCACCCCTTGTTGCCGAAGAAAATGTCCTAGCCGGTAACGTCATTGGCTATGGCGCTACCAGCGGCCAAATGTTTATCCGCGGTATCGTGGGCGAACGCTTTCTGGTTCGTAACTCCGGTGCAACAGCGGTGGTTGAAGGTATCGGTGACCACGGATGTGAATACATGACCGGTGGAACCACCCTGATACTGGGCTCAACCGGCCGTAACTTCGGTGCGGGTATGAGCGGTGGCGTTGCCTACGTCCTAGACCTGGATATGACCCGGGTCAATAAGCAGGCACGCGAATCAGGTGAACTCACCTTCCTTGAGCCCTCAGCCCAGGACCGCGACCTCATTACCGACTTGCTGACCCGCCACCGCCAAGAAACAAATTCAAGGTTGGCGGCCACCCTGCTGGCCGATATTGAGGGCACCTGCGCCCGCATTACCAAGGTATTGCCCCGCGACTTCGCCGCAGTACAGGACATCCGTGCCGAGGCTAGCGCTCGCGGCCAAGACGCCGAATCCATGAAGGTTTGGAACAAGATTTTGGAGGTGACCGCTTGTGGCTGATCCCCGCGGTTTTCTAAAGGTAACCAGTCGTCAGGACCGCCCTAAGCGCCCGGTGCCAGTGCGTATTTTGGACTGGAATGAAGTCCAGGTTCAGCAGAACTCGGCTGTGCTCAAAACCCAGGCCTCCCGATGCATGGATTGTGGTGTTCCTTTCTGCCACCTTGGGTGCCCCCTAGGCAACCTGATTCCTGAGTGGAATGACCTGACCTGGCGCGAGCAGACCGAGAAGGCTGTTGAACGCCTTCACGCGACCAATAACTTCCCGGAGTTTACCGGCCGTGTTTGCCCAGCTCCCTGTGAGACCTCGTGCGTGCTGGGTATCAACCAGCCCGCCGTGACTATCAAGCAGATTGAATACTCTATCGCAGAGCAGGCATTTGAGGGCGGCTACATTGAGCCGATTATGCCCGACCGCATGATTGATAAGACTGTTGCTGTGGTGGGTTCTGGCCCTGCCGGTCTTGCCGCTGCCCAGCAGCTTACCCAGGCTGGTTTTACGGTTGCTGTCTTTGAGCGTGACGACAAAATTGGTGGCCTCTTGCGCTACGGCATCCCGGACTTTAAGCTGGAAAAGCAGATTCTTGACCGCCGTATCGCGGTTATGGAGGCCGAGGGCACCCGGTTCCGCACCGGCGTTGAAATTGGTCAGGACATCTCCTGGGACGACCTCAAACGCCGCTACGATGCTGTTATCGTGGCAACCGGAGCAACAGCCCCCCGTGCTCTGCCTATTCCCGGTGCGGATCTTGAGGGCGTTCATTTTGCCATGCCCTACCTGACCCAGGCAAACCGGGTGGTAGCTGGTGACCTAGAAGCGCCCAGTATCGACGCCGCTGGTAAGAATGTTATTGTTCTGGGCGGTGGCGACACCGGTAGCGACTGTATCGGTACCGCTGTACGCCAAGGCGCTGCCTCTATCACTAACCTGGCGATTGGCCTCCAGCCACCTACAGACCGCCCCGAAGATGAACCCTGGCCCATGTTCCCCAAGGTCTTTGAAGTCTCCTCGTCACACGAAGAAGGTGGTGAACGCAACTACCTTGTCTCGACCCTTGAATTTGTGGGGGAGAACGGTAAGCTCACAGGCTTGAAGGTTGCCGATACCCAATACCCGCCCGACGGCCGTCGCCTGCCCAAGGCCGGGACCGAGCGTATCATTCCAGCCGACCTGGTCTTCTTGGCTCTGGGCTTCACAGGCCAGGAGAGCGACACCATTACTGCCCAGGTGGGTGCTGAACTTGATTCGCGTACCAACGTTGCCCGCGACGAGAATTACATGACCGATGTTCCCGGTGTATTCTCCTGCGGTGATGCCGGCCGAGGCCAGTCACTGGTGGTCTGGGCTATCGCGGAGGGGCGTGCCTGCGCTGCGGCAGTGGAGAAGTTCCTGACCGGATCTACCCAGCTCCCGGCTCCGGTTGCACCCAGCGATCGCGCAATTAACCTTTCGGTCTAACAGGCACAGAGTTTTCACGTAAAAAGGCCCTGGCCCCTAGAAAGTAGGGGCCGGGCCTTTCATCTTTATAAAAGAACTAGGACAGCGCGGTTTTGAGTGCTGTTACAAGCGGTTCTATTTGCTCTGGGCTGGAGTAGTCTACCGTTTTAGCGGTGAAGCTATCGAGCATTTGCTGGTTAGCCAGCGATTTGCGGGGGATAGCGGCAATGGCAGAGCGGATCCCAGCAAGTGCGGCTTTGTGTTTGAGCGATAACCTGGTGTGGTCCAAGCCCCCGCGAACGTGGCAGGTGCTGATAGCGTGGCTGACCAGGGTTTCTTTAATATTCTTGGACAGCATGGCATCGAGCTTTTCTTGGCTCCCGCCCTCTAATCCGCTAAAGGAAACGGTAAAGAGGGCTAGGGGCCGCTGAGCGAGTAAGCCAGCGTGCTTCTTGAGAGCACTTGCACCGGTGAGAAATCCGCCGTAGTCACTCAGACCCGCAACAACTGCATTAGACTTTTCAATGGCAGCTTCAGTGAGGTCTTCGACGGGCAGGAGCTCACAGCGGTAGCCGCCTCCGAGCTGTTCGCTAATCCAGTGAGCGTATCGTTCGGTGTGCCCGTACTGACTGGCGTAGGTAATAAGGACAGTTGTCATGGTGCGGGTTTCCCCTTCAGTTCCTGTGGTGCTTGGTTTTAGCCCTTGCTATCGTTCAGGTAGGTCTTGACCTGCTCTACCAGGGGATCGATCCACTCACGGTTGGTGTAGTCTCCACCGCCGTTATCAAAGGATTCAATCATCTGGCGGTTAAATTCGTTTTGGTGAGGCTTGAGTCTTAGGGCGGTACGTACACCGGCTAGGACAGTCTTGTGGGTCGTAGACATGTTCTTAAGGTCTAGACCGCCGCGGAAATGGTAGGCGGGGTGGCCTTCAGCTACGTCGGCCTTGTAACTCTTCATGATTTTGTCATCAAGGTAGGAGCGGGGGTAGACCTCGGTGCCGTTGAAAGAGACGGTGAAGAAGAGACGGCGGGGTACCTTGAGCATTGCTTCACGGCGTTTGCGGAGTGTGGGGGCGCCGGTGAGAAAGCCTCCCAGGTAGCTAGCGCCAACAATCAGGATATCTGCCTGTTCAATGAGTTCATCGGTTGCTTCGGCAATGGGGGAGAGTAGCACGGTTGGTGCAGATTCTAGGGCTTCCAAATCTTCAGCAATCCAGCGGCAGTACCGTTGGGTATGGCCGTAGGTTGAACCGAAAAGGATAAGAACAGTAGGGCTGGGCATAGGGACCTCTCACTTATGGGTGCCGTATCGCGAGTATGAAACAGTGTTCAGGGTACGCCCTCATTTTAGCCCGCACAAGGGCAATGTAACCCTTAGCCCTAAAATATTGGAATACTGACTGAATATGTGTGTTTTTGTGGGAATTGGGTGGGGGAAGGGCTAAAAAGTGGTGGAGGACTCCATAAAAACCTCACAAAACAAAGTATACTAGGTGGTAGACACGTTGGTTTCAGACTATCGCTCTGTGAATGCCTTGGTAGTTAGTGAGCGGGTAACCGCGCACTTGCAGAAGCCACGTCATCAGGTTCTCAGACCCCTACAAACCTAAGGTTGATTGATGAGACGCGCAAAGATTGTTTGCACCATCGGCCCTGCAATTTCAGCTCCCGAGAAGATTGCCGCGGCTATCGAAGCGGGCATGAACGTCGCCCGACTAAACATGAGCCACGGTGACCACCAAGTTCACACTGACTCATACGCAACTATCCGCGAGCAGGCCGAAAAGCTTGGTCAAAACGTGGCAATTCTTGCCGACCTTCAGGGCCCCAAGATTCGTTTGGAAACTTTCAAAAACGGTTCAGAACTTCTTGAGCCCGGCGATACTTTCAAGATTACTACCCTAGATGTTGAAGGTAGCAAGGAGATCTGCGGTACTACCTTCAAGGGCCTACCCGGAGATGTTAAGCCCGGCGATACCCTCTTGATTGATGATGGCAAAATCCGTCTTGAAGCCATCGAGGTTAACGAAACCACTGTAACAACCCGGGTGGTTGTCGGGGGCCCTGTATCCAACAACAAGGGTATTAACCTTCCAGGTGTTGCTGTTTCTATCCCCGCTCTGACCGAGAAAGACGAACGCGACCTGCGTTTCGCCCTCAAACTCGGCGTAGACATTATCGCTCTTTCCTTCGTGCGCTCTGGTGATGACATCAAGCGCGTTCACGAAATCATGGAAGAAGAAGGCCGAAAGATCGCGGTTATCGCTAAGGTTGAGAAGCCCCAGGCTGTTGAAAACCTGCAGGATATCGTTGATAAGTTTGACGGTATCATGGTTGCCCGTGGTGACCTCGGCGTTGAGTTCCCTCTCGAAGAAGTGCCCCTGGTGCAGAAACGCGCGATTGAGTTAGCTCGTCGCTGGGCAAAGCCCGTTATTGTGGCTACCCAGGTTCTTGAAACTATGATTCAGAACCCCACTCCCACCCGTGCAGAAGCCTCTGACTGCGCCAACGCTATCCTCGATGGTGCCGACGCTGTGATGCTTTCCGGTGAGACTTCTGTGGGTAAGTACCCTATCATCACTATTCAGACCATGGCCCGTATCATCAAAGCAACCGAAGAGCGTGGTCTCTTCCGTGTTCCTGAGCTTGGTACTTCACCTAAGACTCGCGGTGGCGCTATCACCCGCGCAGCTGTCAACATTGCTGACCAGCTCGACGTCAAATACATGGCAACCTTCACCCAGTCCGGTGACACCGCTCGCCGTCTGGCCCGCCTGCGTCCTGCTAAGCCCGTTCTGGCGCTTACCCCTGAGCCCTCAGTTCGTGCTTTCCTCTCACTTCTGTGGGGTGTTGAAGCGGCAGTGGCACCGACTGCTCGTGACACCGATGAAATGACTGCTGTTGTGGACCGCTTCATGCTGGCTAACGGCCTTGCAGAGCCCAACGACCTGATCGTTATGGCCGCCGGTTCGCCTCCCGGGGTTGCCGGTTCAACCAACAGCGTTAAGGTCCACCGCGTGGGTGATCTGGACGATGCCGGGGCGATTCTTCCCGAGGCTCGTGAAACGGTTGGCCCTTTCCACGACTAATAAGCCTTGAAATAACCTAAAGAAGCTCCGCCTGCCCTTCTAGGGTGGGCGGAGCTTGCTAATAACCGTCCTGGCGCTCAGCGCCTGGTGATGGCGACCGGTAGATGCTCAAGCACAGCCTGTGGTGCCCGTATTGTTAGCTCAGAAGGGGGGGCGTGCCAGATGGCGCGCCGCAACCGGGTATAGGCCTATCTCGGTGACTCAGGATTAAGCGCATTAGTCTTGAATTAAACCACCGCAGGAACCACAAGAATAAAACTAGGTGATTTTGTCTCCCCACCGATCCACCTCTTGGCTTATATGTGGAGGGGCGGATTTTCTCTGGGCGGGTATCAGCCAATCTTCAGACGATAAAGACCTCCCCTGGTCAAGAAGCTTTTCTGCATATTGGTATATAACTTCATGGGAGAGCCAGCGACCTGCCCGTATGGCCCTAAAAAGCCCCCGACCGGGCTGTCTACCAGGGGCGGGGGCATTTTCTAATGCTTGCCACGGTGTTAAGTATGGGGTGCTGTGTCAACAAAAAACCCTCTCCTGTCAACAGGAGAGGGTTTATAACGCTTTGACTAGGCGTTTTATGGTGCCCAAGGTGGGACTCGAACCCACACTCCGAAGAACCGCATTTTGAGTTTTAGGGAGCTATGGTATAAGCAGTTTTGAGTGGTCAGAAACCCTTGAAAAATAAGCGATTCTGCAAGGTCTAAGCAACGAGGTACCACGAGCCGTCATCTCTAATGGGGTTCAAAAAGGGGTTCAAACTTCCTACAGTTGGACTTGAACCAGCGCCCCCTCGTTCATTGCTCAAAGGAGCACTTGGCTTGGGCATTGTTTGGCCACCTTCTTTCTAAGTGGTAAATCGCGGTGGGGAAAGCGCTGGCTGTGCTGAGTGAAGCGGTTGCTGGCCGCAACCGGGCATAAAAAGAAAGGCCCCCTACCGCACCCCGCCAAGGGGGGCATGGTAGGGGGCCGATTCAATTTACTTGCCTTCATCTTCCGGGCTGTTACCCGCGCCGGGGGTGTTAGCCAGAGCCAGACCAGGCACCAACACAGCCGATACTAGGGACACCCACAGCGGGGCCAGTTCCTCACTGACCAGACCATAAGCCGTCAGTAGGGGCACCACAGCCAGGGCCACCCCGTAAACCCACTTACGGGCCTGCGGGTTATCAGAAAGCCACTTCATTAGCGCTCACCTCCCTTACCAGATACGCAGAACCACACCCGGCGCCAGAGAAACACCGGGGTTAAGGCTCTTGAGATAGTCAATGTCAAAGCTGTAATAATCAGCGATCTTCCCCCAGGTGTCCCCAGGCTCAACCACCCACACCAGGGGGGAAGGAATCTTGATTTTCTGGCCCACCTTCAGCACAGAATCGGGGCAGATACCATTCTCAGAAGCGATAGCTTCCACCATGGCACGGCTAGCCTCCCCCTTGTAGTAGCGGGCAATCTTACTGAGAGTATCGCCCTTTTCCACCACCCATTCAGGCTGCGCTACCGGGGCCGGAGGTTGGTTGCACAAAATAGTTGGGGTTGGTGTGATAACTGCCTGAGTGGGGGTCTGCCCCCGACGGATTTGGTTGACCCGGTCTGCAATCCAGCCAATCTTATCCGTGTACTTCCCGGGGCACGCGGTGGAAGTCCAATGGCTATGCGGGTAGATGAAGAAGTCCTTGCCGAAGTATTCTTCCAGCATTGCAATGACCTGCGCGGTGTTCTCCAGGGTGGCTTCGCCGCCGTTGGGGTCAAGTTCAAGGCCAATGGTGGTTTCATTACCTGCTAGTGCGTGCCAGGCCCGGTTTTCCGGTGATACTAGGCAGGCTACGCGGGTATCTGATACCACATAGTGGGCTGAGGTTGAGCTTGCTCCGCGGTCGGTTGAGAGGTAATCAGCTACCTGGTCGAACTTCTGGTGCCATTCGGGTAGGCCCCACCAATGGACGGTGGCTCCGGTGATGCCGTTGGGTCGGCCTGACCAGGAATTGGGTGAGCACCAGCTGGTTTCGTCGATCGTGATTCCGTTTTTGAGGGTGGTCATGGTGACCTTCCTTTCGGGTATGAGAAAGCCCCGGGCGCTTTGCTGCGCCGGGGCAGGTGTTTTTGGGTAAAGAAAAAGCCCTCATTTACGCTGGGGGCTTGGGGGTCATGAGCTCAGCCAAATCATCAGGAATGGCAGGTGCCGGTGGCCCCTGCCCGGTATCGATGTGTGCCCTGAGCTGGTAGATGTAGGCGGTAGAGAGCGATATGTGCAGGCGCGCTATATCTTTCATGGCGAAAGCCTCTGACTGCGCTTGATACATCTCCCGGTAGGCTTGTCCGGTCTTTTCGCGGAGCTCGTCCACCTCAGCGCGTAGGCGTTTGACTTCTTCTTGGAGGTTGTCCACTAGCGCTAGGGAGGCATCGGCGCGGTTCTTGCCCCGCTGAACCCAGGCGGTCACCAGCGCCCCGACTAGTGCTCCGCCTGCGGTGATAGCCACGCTAAAGAGCGACCATGCCTCGGAAGGGAAAAAAGTTGGTCCCATATTTTCACCTCCTTACACTGGTTTGCCAGGTAACTGGGCGGGCCAGGTGTCAGCGGTAAGCCAGAAGGCGTGGGAGTCCCAAACATCATTGAGATTGCCCGCCGATAGCTTGACCATGCTGGGATAGATATTGAATACCCCTACGATGTTCGCGCCGCCTTCCTGCCAGAGCGGCTGTATGCTACCGCCTTCAGGTGACTTCTTGAACCCCTGACCCAAGGGGTAGGTGTCTGTGGGTACGAAAGTGCTAGTCAGCTTGACTGAGTGAATCGCCAAGTAGACAACATTTCCACACCTTCGGAGTCTGACCTTATAGCCTGGCTTTTCCTGGATATGCGGGTTGAGCTTGCAGAACTCGGTGGTAATATCGCGCCAGCCTGTATCTTGCAGGGTACCGGGGTCGCCCTTGGGCCCCTGTTGTCCTTGTGGCCCGCGTTCTCCCTGCTCGCCCTTGGGGCCAGCTGGACCAGCAGGGCCGGGGTTTCCCTGTGGCCCCCGGTCGCCAGTATCACCTTTGGGGCCGGGCTGGCCTTGCTCGCCCCTCTGGCCAACTGTCCCAGGAGGGCCAGCAACGCCGGGGTCACCTCTTTCACCCTTAGGGCCAGGTGGACCCTGCTCACCAGGAGGGCCCTGTGGCCCAGCCGGGCCAGGTCTTCCGTCAGCGCCACGTGTCACATATTCCCCGCTCACGGGGTCAGGGACGGGGGCTACCTGTGCCAAATTCACAGGTGAACCAGCGGCTAGCTCGAAGGCGAAACTTTCGCACTGCACAGATACGCCCTCGAAATTCAAGACTGGCTGTGCCCACCATAACCAGCTTGACGGCTCAAGGTCGTTACTAGGAACCAGTAAACTAGCTTCACAATGTCCCTGATCACCGAGTGGTGCTACCACCGAAGCTGGCAGAGTCAGGGCCTCTACATCCCGCGCAAAACGGAAGGAAGGCCTGAAATGGACCTCTCCAGCCAACGGAGCTCCATCCGGAGCCAAAAACTGTCCTGTCACTTTTTCAAAAGCCACAACATACTCCTAACAGGTATATAGATGTACATTGGTGGCCGGCTTATCAATGCTAACCATCGTGGGTGGAGTATGATCTAGCGGAACGGTGACCGGCTGGCGCAATTTCAGAACACCGCTTGAGGGGATCACGTGTGTAGCCTCAACCCCCGCAACCGAGGAAACTACACTTGAGCCCGGTGTGCCTACAACATCAGCAACTAGCTCCACAGTGGCCCCCTTAAACCCCCACATAACGGATGCCAAGCTCTCACTAAAAGCCTGACTGCTCTCATGCGAAGCCAAGAAATCAGTTCTGTAACTATGAGAAGCATTAGCGTGGACTAGGCCTGTGACGGTTAAGACCAATAAGCGGCCTGCTGCTCTTTCTTCCACCAGATAATCAAGATAAGCAGTGAAA
This sequence comes from Rothia sp. CCM 9416, assembly GCF_048513535.1. Classification (NCBI taxonomy): domain Bacteria; kingdom Bacillati; phylum Actinomycetota; class Actinomycetes; order Micrococcales; family Micrococcaceae; genus Rothia; species Rothia sp. CCM 9416. The sequence goes on from NZ_JBLXXR010000014.1 coordinate 45,480, forward strand.
TCAGCCATGCTTATATATCCAGATGTACCGATGTTATTAGCGTGAAACATGGCGACCATGCCAGCTCCCCGCTGTGCAACCCATCTGGTTACCGACTTCATGACACCAAGAGAGCTAGTGTCGCAGGAGCGATGAGCGAATCCGTCCCTCGGCACGCCATCTAAGTGCCTGTAGTAGCTGTTGCTCATATATCCAGTCACAAGCGCATGATGGGCAAAAAGAGTGCGCCCCATGAACGTGTCCGCAAAATTACTGACAGTATTGGAAGGCATGTGGCCGTCGTAGGTAACCGCTCCACCAGGAGGGCTGTAACAGTCCACCGCGATACGCGGCATAAGCTCACGTAGCTTATGAAGTGCACCTACCGTATCTTCGTAGATAGCGTCCTGCCCTACAACGTTGGTATGTTCCCTACCATGGTTGAAGACCTCCCCGCCATAGTTGATACAGTAGGACTCCATCTCTGGAAATGTCTCAGGCAGGATCTGGCGCGAGCCGATAGCGTCGGTTGTCGTCACTCGAGTAAAGGGCAGACGGCGTTCTATGAGCATAGGGAGAACTTTTTCTACAAACTCTTCCGGAGCATCATCAAATCGCAAAGAGACGGCGCCAACCCCACCGGTGCCAATAGAGCCTTTGCGTAAAGAAAGGCCTTGCTTGAGCAAGTCATGCCTAATAACATCCGAGGAATCGGATGTCTGCCCGATGAAAGCTAGCTCCCGCCAAGCAGACCAAACACCCTGAATAGAATCACGAACAAAAACACGAGTGCCAGTGCTCTGGTCTTCAACGGCATGGAAGCGCTGTGTTGCCGCATTCGATACGACTCGCACTGTCTCAACACTACCCGGGCGAACCGACGGAAGAGATAGAGCTTTCGCTACAGCTCTGTTCGTTACTACCCTCATACCATGTGGCAGAGTATCTAGATTATCCTCAGCCGTTAGTGCGGTGGTATCTACCCAGGGCTTGGGAATCTGAGGTCCTTGACCCCAGGAGCTCCATTCCCCATTTACCTTACGTTTGATGTACTGGGGCGAGTCATTTTTGAGTGGTTGCCATGTTATCAGCCCACCCTTAGTTGTCGCAGGATAGTAGGTGAGAATTCCTGGATAATCCTCGGGAAGTTCCAGCGCCTTGGCAATCTCTCGGTTAGGGACGGTATGAGCCCCAGGGGAAAGTGCATGAATATCGGCAGAGGCGCTGAGCTCACCGGGTTTGGCCCAGGCTGTTTCGCCCACTTCCTCTTTGGTAGCGTACGCAGAGAGATCAGGCTCATTGGTCTCGAGCGCGAATATACGGTCCTCTAACTGTGCATCGGCAGACTCGCGAGCAGACTGCTCAGCGGAAATAGCAGCCTGCGCCCCGGCCAGAGCAGTACGCGCATCTGAATCAGAAATCTGGTTGGACACGGTATTAAGGAAGGTGTCGAAGGTGGACTGATCAGCTTTCTGTCCGATAGCCTCAAAAGCCTTGGCCTCAAGCTCGCCAACCTTCCCATCAGCTAGCTCATTGATATGGGCAAGTGCCCGGCCCGTAAACTTTCCTCCCGAAAGGATAGGAAGGGAAACCTTGCTAGACATATTTATTCTCCTTTTCTAGACCGCAGCTACGGGCACTAGGATTGCACCTTCATCATCAGGGTCAGGGGTAGCCCCGGCAGCGGTAACCTCACCGGGTAGGTAATTTGAGTACGTCAGGACAGGCCGACGCAGACCCCCAGAGATTTTTTCCTCCAGCAAATCTGCCAGGTCAGTATCTTCAGTGAGACGTATTAGATGACTCCGCTGGGGCGCAGGTAAACCTGCCTGCGTGAAAAGCTCAAAGCTAACCGCATACACCCACCCCTCGGTGCTAATGAACTCACCAGAGATTCCTCCCTGATCATCGAGAGGGAGTGTGATCGGGCCAGCGTAGATATGATATTCCTGCGGGGCGACCACCATCTCCGGAGCTGGCGAAACAGTCACACTTCCCCTTAGAGGCACCCCATCGGGCGAGAGGAAAGTGCCCGTAAGCTGGACGGTTTTAGTCATTTACTTCCTCCCAGCCTTGAGGGTAGGCTGCCGGTGACCAGACATTTCCGTCCTGGCTAGACCTCCATTTCTTCCCCTGGAAAATCACGATGTCTCCCGTTTGGTAAGCATCATGTGCGCCCATAGGTTGTGCCCATCCCAAGGCAGAAGGAGCGAGCGCGGCTTCATCTGGTTTTCCGGCTTCCCTCACCTGGGTAAGGGCATCACAAATGCCAGCGGCTAAATCAGCGTCGCCTACGGAATACGCTTCGGCGTAAGCTTCAAGAGCCGGGCGTATAGTGGCCACAGCCTCCACAAGGGCTTTGGTTGCACTTTCCCTACTCTCACGGCGGTTTCTTTCACGCGCCACGGCGACGTATAGAGCTTCCAGCTCCTGATCGGTCATGGCAGATATTTCCTTAGCCATTGCCTGCCTTTCTGGTTAGTAGGTTCTAGGGGTGAACCAGCTGAAAGTCATCCCCATCGAATCGCCGGTTTTGAGCGCAAAGTTTCCGGTGCGGGAGCGGATATGAAGGTGGCCGTTAGTAGCTAGGTAGGCCTCATGCACCGCGTTTCCTTGGTTTACCAAGGTGTAGATCTCGGAGCTTGGCCTATATCCAGCTGGGATAACCTCACCGATAGAATGGAAGTTCCCAGGCATGGTGTACCCAAAAGCTCGACGAATCGGGTTTATGCCCGCAGTACAGAAGAAGCCGCCTTCGGCTGGGACGACCTGCACCCCGGCTGTGGGTGAGCGTATTTCCCATCCGCTAGGTTGGGAAAGTTCTACTCTGTGGGGGCTGATCGTTACCCAGCTGGTGTATGAAGCGCGCACTTCGACGTTGGTTTGCTGGATAAAGGCTCGGGTACCCCAGAGAACGGTGGAAGGCGCAGGGAGCGACTCGCGGCTATCAACCACGATGGTTGGTGAGATAATAGGCCTCTGCTTAACCCGCGTAGAGTCAGTGAGAAGCTGATTAGGCTGGCGAGTAACCTTCCAAAGCACCAGATATTCCTTGCCACCTGTTGCATCCAAGGACGTGACTACCGAGAGCCGGACGGGCATGGCCTTATTCACGGGGTCATACATCAGCACGATCCAGTAGGTGGTTTTATGGCTGACTGCAGGCAGGCTTACGGTGATGGGCGAATCCATCTTGTGATAGAAGCCTGAGACGACCGCGTGGTTAAAGCGGGTTTTAGAGTCTGTGGCTATAACACCGGTGTTATTGACGTTATTTAAGCCGGTTAGTCGGTAGGGGTTGCCACCCTCATCCAGCACGCCAGTGCCAAATCCGCGTGCAACGGACTTCCATTGCACGTCGCTGAGTGGCTCTTCGAGAATAGGGAAGGAAGTTTCAGCCATTATTGGGTCTCCAATCGTTGTAGCCTTCCGGCCAAATCATTGACACGGGATGACCATGTAGGGGTATTCTCAGCCTCTGGGCCGACCCCAAGTTTCACGGTGCGCCCCGTGCCATTCCAGATGATTTCAGCGCTGGTGACCTGCTCGGTGTATTCCACCGGGCCGACCTCAAGGGTGATAGTGTCGCCTAAATCAAAATCGACACCGAAGGTGGTGCCCTGGTCTTCTTCAAGGGTGAAGCTGGCCGAGTTTCTGGGACCCGCTTCAGCGAGCGCTTCAGCACCGGCCTTATCAAGGTCACTGTCTTCGTTGGTGTCGCGTCGGTCCTTAAAAGCCTCTACGCGGTGGCCCCACGCGCCGGGGGAGCTGTACTCCTTGAGCTTGCGGTCAGCGCCCTCGCCTTGCCCACCGATAATGAAAACATTCCCAGTGGGGGCAGTGCTCTTGACGTCACCTGAGGCAAGCAACCTGACCTGACGGGTCAGGTCACGGGTAGGCTCCACATCAAAGACAATCTGGCGCTCATCATTCCGGGTCGCGATGAAACGCAAGCCCGCAGGATTAGCTACCTTCTGGCAGGCCTCAAGCAGGCTACTGAACCGCTCCGAGCAGGAGGTGTTACCGCCGAGCCCGCGTGATTCAGCAACCACCAGCGCAGGAGAGCGCCGAGCAGATAGAGCACCCGGCCCAGCGTTCAGATTCACCAGGGTTTTGACGATGGTCTCGGCTGGGCCGCGCAGATCATAGCGGGCCCGACCCTGCGCACCTGGTTCTTTAGTTGGGTCTGGGTAGACCACCCGGTCAGCCAGCCTGTGGAGCTCGCATCTTCCGGAGATGGTGAGGGTGCTGCCCGTACCGTCTACCTGGGTGACGAACTCTCGGATAGCGCCGGAGAAGCGCAACTGGCCGTCCGTGGCCATGACAGACCACCCGGGGGAGAGTTTGCGTACTAGGTCATCGTCTAGTGCCAGCTCAAAAAGGAAGGTGGTCAGATTGTTATAGCGGGTGATGGCTTTGGCGGTGAGCGGTTCGAGTAGCCCCCTGGGTACCCCGGTGGGGTCGATAGCCCATAGCGATAGCATCAGATTGCCTCCAAGAAGCGTTCAGCATAGACCAGGGTTATGCGGGTTTCATGGGTAGCCCCGGTCATGGTGATATGCAGGTGATTAGCCCCCGGTTTGAGGGGGAAAAGTCTGGATGAGAGCGGGACTTTTTCCCACACATCGGGGATAAGCCGCCGCTTGGCGGTATCAATGATTAGGGTCTCGTCGGCGCGGAGCTGATGATTCACACGGAAGACTTCTTCCCCATTACTAATCATCAAATCCTCGCCAGGGCCAGTGACCTGCCAGGTTGGGGCGACCTCACCCGCACCAGCAATCTCCACCGTAAAACGGTCTTGCACGGTGGATTGAGACAAGACCACCGGAAAGAAGCTTCTACTGGAAGAAATGAAAGGTTTTGTCCCGGGGGCCACGCTCAGAGAAATGAGTTTCTGCTCGCCTAACCACCATGGGTCAGGGCATACAAACTTGAGCCCCAGCGTCTGCCAGGCACCGTGAAAGCCACTATCGAAGTCACCTTCAAGGCCGCCCTTATAACGCCCGCTAATCCTACGAACGGTACCAGTAGCCGGGTCCTCAATAACGATCTCAACCGGCCCCTCATGCGGGTCTAGGAAGCTGTAGAGCTCACGGCGCACTGCTGTGCATTCGGCCAGGGTGCGCTTATGGATAAGGAGCGGGATAAAAATCTCCCGCTCCTTATACCTGACGCCATTCTCCTTGGCTCCATCGGCCCCGATGCGGTCCACCAGCTGAATATCAACCGGGGGTAGCCCTAGCCCCTGGGAGCCGTGCAGATGAAGAACATCCTCATCGCGGGTGCCCAAGGAGAAGACCTGCTCACCCCGCCGAAAAGAAACCAGCGGGGAAGAGTTTTCAAGAGCCATGGTCTTCTCCTTAGAGTGCTAGGGCCATTTTCTGGCGGCGTTCCTTCTCAATCTGTGCGGCAACTTCATCAACGGTATAGCCGTGAACAGAGCCAATCTGGATAGAAGCCGCATGACCCTGCTGCGCCGAAGCCGAAGACTGCGCGATTTCGTACATGGCCGCCCACTGCTGGTCGGTCAGCACATAATCAGGGGTAGCCCGCTGGTGGTCAATGAGTTGGACCCCTCGATTGATGATCCCGCCCTTATCGTAAAGAGCCGGCGGTTCACCAACGATTCCACCGAGCGCAAAGCCACCGGTGAGCTTATCTTTGACCCACTCAACAGCCGAGCTGATGGACTTCTTGGCGATTCCCACCGGCATCTCAACAAAGCCGTTACCCTCAAAGCGACCAAGGGCTGCGTCAATGGCCTTATCCGTCAGCCCGGTAATTTTCTCGGCGATAACACCCAGAAAATCAAAGCCACCGCCATCTCCTACATCGTAGGTTTTCACCCCAGCCCCAGGGGCACCCCAGGCCTTGACTAGCGCACCATAATCCAGGGAGGTAGGCACCTTTGTGCCAGCAATAGCCGGGTGCATGATCGACCCAGGGTTATCGGTATGGTGCAAGGACAGGGCATGCCCTAGCTCGTGACGCAAGATAGCAAGCGCCATATTGCGCGGGGAGCCGGGGTTGATCTGAATGCTTGAGCCGTTGTTGAACCCCCAGGGGCCAGCAGTGCCGTAGCCGAAAGAGACACTGGGGGAGCCTGTGCCCATGATGATGGGCAGAGCCGAACGGCCAATCCAAGCTTTGGCCACATCTTCGGTGTTCACACCGTGGATGAAGGTCTTAGGGACAAAAAGCCGGCCAGCAGAAGCGATTGCATTCTGGAAAGCACCCCAGATACCAGAACGACCCGAAGGGGGTGCTCCGGTACTGTAGGACTCTGATCCGGCCCAGCCCCGGCGGGTGCCAGCTGCAGCGCCCTGGCCCTGGTTGAGCCAGGTTTTTGCCGCTCCGACACCACCGGCATTAGCTGCAGCGTTGAGGCCGTGAATGAAGCTAGAACCTAAGGCTCGTGTAGCCTCAGGCACGAGCACCCCTTCACCCTTACGCATGGGTACTAAGAGCTCGTCCTTCTTAGCGCTCTGGTAGCCGGGGAGGGTACCGCCACGAGCAAAACCCAGTTCAATTCGGGAGATGTTCCCCTCTTCATCATTTGAGGTCCAGAAATTATTTAGCTTGTTGTATCCAGCAATCAAACCATCGTTGATCACAGTATTGATAACCCAGCTAATAGGTTCTTTCACTAAATTTTTGAGCCCATCCCATACCCTGCCGATACCGTTTTTGGTTTTCTCGAAGGCCCCCTTGAGCACCTCAAGAGCCCCGCTGAGCTTAGGAAAGACTTTGTCGGCAATGAAGCTACCGACCGTGGAAATCTTGTCACTAATCCAGGACCAAACCGGGCTGATAATGCTTTCCCAGAACCATTTAAAAACGGGGCCGAGAACGTTCTTCAAGAAGCCGTAGACTAAACCGAAAATGACTTCGATGATCTTCCAGGCCACCTGAATAGCGATAACGATCCCGTTCCACACCGGGGTGATGATATTACGCCAGAGCCACATGAAGATAGGGGCTAGAACATCACGCACCACCGCAACCACAAGGTTAAAGAGTGGCACGATCATTGTGCTCCAGGCCCACTGGATGATAGCCACAATCAGCTTGAAAGTCGGGGCGATAATGGTCTGCCAGAGCCAGATAAAAATCGGACCCAATGTGCCCTGGATAAAACTCCATACTGCGGCGAGCGCAGGTTGGATGTAAGTAATCCAGGCCTGCTGGATAACCGTAGCTATGGCGGACCAGGCTGGGGTGATGACTTCTTGCCAGAGCCAGGTGAACCAGTCACCCAAGATGCGCAGGCCGGTTTGGATGGCCGGCCAGGCTGTAGCGGTCCACCAGTCCACGACAGCTCCGATAGCTACCTGGATGTTAGCCCAGGCCACCTGCACTAGGTCGCGGAACCATTCAAGGTTGTTGTAGGCCCAGATGATGCCTGCGGTTAGGGCTCCGATAGCGATAACAGCGATGCCGATGGGGGAGGTGACAAAAGCCAGCGCAGCACCGGCTGTTGTAGTAGCCGCACCCCACAGGGTAGTAGCAATGGTCACCAGTTTCAGGGCACCTTGCCAGGCGAGGAAGGTGGCTACTGAGGCACCGATGCCAGCCAGGATTGGGCCGATAATGTTCCAGTTATCTGTGATGACCGCCCCGAACTTGGCTGCAAGATCGCGGGCGCTTGTAAACGCCCCAACCAGGGTTGAGGCCAGAGCCTCGGCGAGGGGTCCTACCGCGTTGGTTGCTAGGTCAATTTTCTCGGTGATGAACCCGAAGATAGGGCGAATCAAAGGGAAAATGTCTTTGAGTAGGGTAGCGCCGAACCTCCCGAGTGCGGCGTTCATATTTTTGAAGGCGCCGCTGGTGGTTTCCCCGCCCTTGAGCGCTGCGCCTTGCATGGAGCTCATTGCGGCCAGGAAGGTGTCAGAGCTGATTTTGCCTTCAGAGCCTAGCTTGTAGACTTCTTCAGCGGTGATACCCATTTCTTTGGCCAGCATTTGCACCACGGGAATACCGGCATCGGAGAGCTGAGCGAAAACATCACCCTGCACCTTGCCGCTGGTGGCCACCTTGTTGAAGATTGATCCCATGGAAGCCATGTCGGTGCCAGCTATGGTAGCGGCGTCACCGACTAGGCCGAGGTATTTGGCTAGGTCTTTACCTGGTTTGATACCGGCTGCCACGGCAGAAGCGGCGGTGGTAGCTGCTTCATCCATGCCGAAAGCCGTGCCCTTAACTGCGGTAAGGGCGTTGTCCATGATGGCTGAGACGTCTTCGGCGGTGTTACCCAGGCCAGAGAGTTTAGATTCTGCGTTTTCGATAGCTGAGAGCCGACCAAAGCCCTTGACCAGAGCGGTGCCGAGCAGGCCCGTGAGCGAAGCGGCAGCCGCCGCCGCACCCACTTTTATGCCCTTACTGATTTTATGACCCATTGAGTGAGCCGTTTTCTCAGCAACAGCCTCAACGGGGCCAAGCTGCTTTTCAACCTCACGCTTAAATCCCTTGCCCAGGGAAGGGATAATCGGTAAATAAGCCTTAGCCAGCTCAATAGCCACAGCAATACCCCCTTTCAAGGGTGCAGGTTTCAGGTTGGTTGTTTCACCCAGTAGCGAGCGCGGAATACATATCCTTGGCCTGATCACCCAGCATTTCCAGCACTTCCGCTAGGGGCGTGGGTTTGCCGCGGTGCTTTACGGTCTCGTCCACTGGTTCAAGGCCTGGCAGGTAGATGGGCGCAGGGGGTTTAGCGCCGGGTTGTGAAGCGTCCTTTGACTTCGACCAGATCAGCCACTGCATCATGTTGGAAATCCCGTTGAGCATTTGCTCAGTAGGGCTCCACTGCCTGCTAGTCCCATGCTTTGCCACAGCTAGCGCCGACCCTGGTGTTTCGTTCATGCGCCGGGCAAAAATGAACAGAGCATGCCAGGGCAGGTCAGGGCTACCGACCTTAGAGAGGGCCGGTAGCCCGTGGGTTAGCAGATCTGCTTCCAGTGCTGGTCCGTGGCCAGCTTCTAGAAGGTCAAGGACGGCTAGGATTCCCCCAGGTCTACACCTGATGCTTCCTGCCACTGGACGAAAAATTCTTTGAGGTCTTCGAAAGTAAGTTCGTCGATAACCTCCAGAGCCTCCTCATCGGCGTGCATTTCAATGATCTTGAACATGAGTTCGGTTTCGTCTTCCTTACGGTTCTTACGTAGGAAGCCGACCTTCACCTTGAAAGGTTTGATGTTTACTTCCCCGGCAGGGGTGTCAATCGTGAGCAGCTTCTTTGAAGAGGGCTTGCGGTCTGCGGGCTTCTTCTTGGCCATCTTGGGGGTCTCCTTTGAACAAAATGAGTGATAACAAGGGGGTGCTGGGGGCTTTGGTGACCCGGCTCAGTAGCGCGCCCCCAGGATTGACTACCGAGCCGGGAGAGTAAGGAGTGGGGGAGCGTTTAGGTGGCGTCCGGCACGAACTCGTACTCGTAGCCATAGACCCCGTTCTCATCGGGATAGCACTCGACCGTGACGGGATAAGAAATCAGCCCACCATGGTGATACTGGCTTTCGCCAACTTCAGTGATCTGCGAGCTGGGGTAGACCAGACGGATCTTTGCCGCCCCGTCCTTCATATCGGCCACACGCGACTTGATAGGTAGCTGGTCAGCTTTCTTCAAGATGGAGCGGTTTGTCCCACCCGCACCAGGGGCGCTGGTGACGTTGGCATCCCCGAACACATCTTTGAGGGACTCCTCGGTACGTTCGATGATGGTGAAGGTGACGGTGATGCTGTATTCGGACTGAAGTACCCGCGCCAGATGACCGCCCCAAGACTTAACCTTGTCGGTTGAGCGAGTAGGGGCCTCTTTCAAGCCCTCCTCACTGATCAGACCACCAATCTTGAAAGCCTCATCCAGGGTCACGGTTGCGTCCGTGGGCAGAGCGGTACCTAGAGGGGCAGAGAAGATACCGCCGGCGACATTCAGCGGGGCACCCACTCGGGTTTGATTGACTACAGTAGCCATAAAAGTTTTTCCTTAAATAGAAGAAGCCCCGGAGGGGCTTAGAACTGATAGGTAGCGTGGGGGCGCCATGGGAATACCTTGATTAGGCTGCCTGCACGTTTCGTGCGGCTGCTGGGTCCTTGACAACCTGCACAGAAACACCGGTCTGGCCATAATTAGGCTTTTTAGGGAGCCAGCCCTGGGCTTCCCAAGCATCCTGCTCTTGCACCGAAGAACAGACATGGGTTACCCCTTCAATCGAGGGGTGGTACAAAGTAGCACTGGTGTAGGTTTTCTTAGCCATGGTTTAGTCCTCCAAATGGATAGTGATGGTCTCTAAAGTGGTTGAGATTGTGGCCGTGAATGTGACCCGGTAAAGGGCAGGTGCCTGCGGGTCATCGTAGGCTCGGGGCGGGGCGATCTCTGCTTTATAGATAGGTTGCCCGGTTGCTGTAGTGCCACGCATGGCAAGGGCAAGAAGGGCGGCGTAGGCCCGTTGGGCTGTAGCGTAGGCGCTGATACTGTCCTCTTCCCACACTTCAATGAGAAGATCAGCGGTGTCGCGCTGGCCCTCATAATCATCGTCGGTGCCACCGGTACGCGAAACCCGAACCGTACCTGCCCCACGCTCAGCTGGAACAATGGTACTGGCCTTGATCCCCGCCTGACGCAAGGAAGCCACCATATCGGCTTCAATATCCCGTGGAACCGAAACATCAAAACTGCGCATGGGATTACCTCGCATTCTTGAGAATCGTGGCGTTCTTTGAATTATCAAGTCGGGCCTTATAGGTTTCAGCATGCACATTAGCCAGCGCCCTGGTGCGGCCAACCTTGACGCTAGACCCATACCCCTCACCTGCTGCCTGCGCTATGCGCTCTGCTTCTTTCGTGAGAGCACCCTGCACGCTGGAACTCTTGAGATACTTTTTTATCTCGCCACTATTGAGCACTAGCTTCAGCTGATTACTCATGGTTAACCTGTTTTCTTCTGAACGATGACATGGACCCCGCTGGCCTGCAAGAAATCAGCGAACCCTGTCTGTGACCAGGTGCGGGGGGTGCCGATGACTTCGCACTCGCTACCGTCAGGCAAAATAACTCGGTCGTAGGCGCTGAGTTCAGTCCCCGGAGGGGCGTAGACATCCCAGGTGCTAGTGGTTGCCCAATCCCGCCCCAGGGAGGCTTGCTCGGTGGCGCTAGCGGGCGCTATCCCGTAGACCTGAACTATCTCAGGGGGCCTGTAGGTGCGTCGCTGATTACCATGAGCATCTCTATCCCCTAGAATCTGGCGACTCACCTGGATACTTTGCCCAGCCTGCAGCAGGAAAGGTGTCATCAGGGCACCCCATCTAACAGGTCAAAGGTGAAAGCTCGCTGCCGGCCTGCACCCAGTAGCTTCTTCTCAGCCCTTGTCAGGTACAAGGCGTTCTGGCTTCCAGGGCTCGAGAAGCCTAGAGCAGTGGTGAATGGGCCGGCGCTCTGGCTGATCGAGGTAGCCCCTTCTGGCAATGCACACGAAGCCATTGCACGGCGAACCATCTGACAAACCACCATGACAGCAATAGCAGGATCAAGGGTGGCCCCCGCCCCCAGATTGGCCTCCACAAGAGCACTTGCATCAGCCAGGAGCGTCTGAGCATGAGCATCTGAACCAGCTGGCATATCCGGCCACCGTGCTCTTAACTGATTTACCGTTGCCATCGGCGGGCTAGATTGGGGGGAGGGCATCATCATTTAGCTCGCTTTCTTGCCTCGTGCGCGCTTGGGCGCTGGCTCCTTGACTGGTGTGTAACCAGTTGACTGTAAGGCTTCAGCAAGCTCGTCTGAAGCTTCGACGACCGTACCGGCTGGGCTTTTAAGCTGGGTCATGCTGGGCTCCTTTTAGGCAGTGGTGTACTTGATGAAGGCTTCCTTATCGTGCAGGAGCCAGGCGTACTCGGCTTCTGCGCGGATAGCAACGAGGTTGTGTTCCCAGAGGCTGGTGAGCTCGCCGTTGATGGTAACCGTTGCCTGGGTAGAGATGTCGAAGCTGATGCCACCGACAGTACCCCAGACGGCCTTGGACCAGTCACCACCAAACCCAACGACGTCGTCCTTGGCAACAGTCTCCCCAATGTAGGCATGACGGCCTAGCAGACGACCGTCACGGACGGTTGCAGCGGTATCGGTGGTGGGGGAATCAATGAACAGCGGGCGGCCGTTGGTATCGACAGCACCGTTGAAGAGAGGCTCTGTCACAGCGTCAAAGGCGAAGCCGGTGAGTCTCTTCTTGGATTTGACCAGCAGATCAAGGCCTGCATTGACGTCTGAGAAGATACCGCCGTTTTCCTTGGTAGCAGTGCCAAGGGCAACGCTTTTAGTGGTGTTGGTCAGCGCCTGGTCAGCACCAAAGGGCGAGTCGATGCCGTGGAGGGTTGCCGCGTCAAAGGCGCTGGCAAAGGCCTCGGCAATGTCCTGGCGGTAGATGCTCATATAGTTTCCGGGGTTTGCACGCACGACTTCAGCGGAAACTACAGCAATGGCTGCGATCTTCTTGGGTGTCATGGTTTTAAGCGCAAGACCGCCTGAGGTGGTCGGCTTTTTGCCGCCTTCAGCAACCCACGAAGCTGTGGGCTTAGAAGTAACAACGGGGATTTCGATTCCAGCGTGCCCCACTGGCACCTGGCGCACTAGCTGCTGGACAACCGAGTTCTTGCGTGCCTCTTGGAAATAAGCCTGGGCGGCTTCAGGTTTGATAAACCCAGCAAATTCTGAGGTATCGGTGGGCTTGTTAATAGCCATAATTTTTGCTCCTTAAAGAAGAAAAGCCCCAAAAGCGGGGCATAGGGTGGGTAAATTGAGTGAGCTGGTTAGACGATGCCAAGAGCCCTTTTGAGGGAATTCTCTAGCCCATCACCGTTCAGGGCCAGCGCTTCGCTTTCAGCCCCAGAAGGGACGATGGTGCGCTGTGATGCAGGAGCTTTTGAACCCAGGAGCTGAGCCAGCTGCTCACCGTGTGCGGTGAGCTCTTCAAGGGTTGAACCAGCCAATACTTTAGCCGGCACTCCCGTTGCTTCAGAGACCTGGGCCTTCCACTCAGTGAGCTGGGCTGCAGCTTGTAGTTTGGCTAACTCGGCTTCGGCTTTCTGCGCGCGTTCAGCTAGTTTCTGTTGCTCGCTCTTGGATGCTTCTTCGAACTCTTCAAACTTGCTGGCCTTGGCTTTTAGCTCGGCGTAGTCAGCGTATTTGCGGCGCTCACGTTCTAGCCGGTTTTCAATCACGCGATTGAGCTCTGCCTGACTGGTAATCGGGGAGAAGTCATGAGCTGAGGTGTCCTCAGCCTGTGATTTCGGCTCGGGTGGAGCCTCTACGCCGTTTGTGGTTTCACTCATGGATGCTTGCTCCTGTCTTGTTCTTCCGCGACCGGCAAATGCAGGTTGCGTCTATGGTTGTTACCGCCCTGTTGCCCCCTGGGCGTGCGGGGTAAAAACTTTAGGGTATAGAAAAGCACCCCAGCTGCCTGGGGTGCTCCTTGTTACGGCATTGAGAGGTGTCAGAAGGTATATCCGAACTCTTCTTCGATGACTCGTTTGTAGTCTTCGGGAAGATAGGGCCGGTATCGCTTGGCATATTTTTCCAAGATTTCGATGGTCATACCTGGCTCTTGCTCTGCATCAAGCTCGTCTACAGCGAATCGTTGATGGGGGTTTGTGGGCATAATCAGTTGTAGCTCTCTCAGCAGTCTGAGAGCTACATCTTCAAGATCAATCGTGTCAGCTAAATTTGTGCCCATAGACATCAGGATAGTCTGTTGACGAGTACTTTAAAAGCGGTTCAGCTGAATTTCCTTCAGGGAAGTACTTTTCTACACCGTCTCCCCGTATAGGAAATACCGTGCCGACTTCTCCATTTCGTATTCGTACACGGATTAGCACTCCCCGAGAGTAGCCCTCGTATAAGAGAGAATCGCCGTCTTTCAGAATAGCTTTTCCATGCAGTTGTATATCTTCGATAGCCCCCAAGATGTCTTTCTCTGTCCACCAGGGCGGGAACTGTGTCTTACCACGTTTGGTGGCACCGTACACGTGTCCACCGCCTTTTCGGTCTCCGTGCAAGATGTGACGTATCTTCTTATCCGACAGCGGAGCAAGCTGGCGTTTTGAAAAGGGAATGTCCCCAGAATTTACCTGATAGGTGGGGTCATAAATTGAGGGTAGTAGCCGCCGGATAAGGGCAGCGACCTCTTCATCAGTTGGACGTTTCCCAGGGAAGCGATCACGCAGTTCTTTCTCCCCAAAGAGATAGCGCTGATAGAGCAAATCCGGATCATAGCCCTCAATAATCGGGTCATCAGAGCCGAAAGAAGGGACTATGACACAGTCACAACCGGCGTGGAAACTTTTGCCGGTTTTCTGAGCTGTACTAGCCGATTCTTTAGTGGCGTAGACCCAACCACGAGAAGCTAACATGTGGCAAAAAGCGCAGGTTTCAGAGCCAGCAGGTACCCGAGCGAACTTCAGGGCCTGACCGTCACGCGCAGCGTTAGTCAGCATGGTTGAGCGGGCCGTCTGCTTGACCGACCGCTCAACCACCTGATTCAGTTTCGCCCGGGTACGCTTCAAGGCGTCGTCAGCAGGCAAGGAAGTGTCAAAGAGGGGACCGATCACGGCTCGAACGTTGCTACGCACCACCTCTGCCGCCGGAGGTTCACCAAGCACTGAGCTAAAGGAGCTAGTGGTGTAGGCCCGACGCATCTGCAGGTACCATTCCTCAGCGCCAACAGCGGCCATATTCCCGTACTCTTCGACCAGGAGCGGGACAGCCTCAAGCAGAACCTTTCGCTTGGCTTCAGCTTGCTCAGGAAGTCTACTCAAGAGCAGTTCCAGGTCTTTGATAGCCAGTTGAGCAGCCAGGTTACTTTGCGAGCGCAGAGCTTCCACACTTGTCTGGTCAATCATTGAGACCTCCTCCTACATGTCTGTGCCCTCGGTGTCAGGCACAGGGCTGGGAGTTGAGGTGCGGAGCTGAGCCAAGGCACTGACTCCCTGAGCTCGTCTCTTATCGGCCAGTAGGCGCTCAATAGCTGATTGTGAGTACCCGAGCTTTTCCAGGATGACCGGTGACTCAGCGAGCCAGGGCATAACTGTTACTTGCTTGAGCACGGCGTCAGCGGCGGCTGCATCAGAAACGTGCAGGGTTGGGGCGAACCAGCCGGTAACACGTTCTAGACCGTCTTGCGCCCTACCGTCTCTCAAAATCACCGAGGTGTAGGCCAGGCGGTGCAAGGAGGAAGTGAAGCCGCGTATCATCCTGTCAGCTGCCAGCCGTAAGGGGTCCCGCTGGGACTGAATAGCCGAGTCAGAGGACGGGTTATCTGAGGGGAAACCAAGCTCATCTAGCGGTATCTGAGACTCAGCAGCGAGAAGGGCGGCCCACTGCCTCAGCTGGTCGGTGTGTGGCTGCATAGAGAGCTGTGAGAACTGACCAACTTCAGGGATCTGGCCCTCTTCATCCCTGCTAACCTCTAGTACTCGGGAGATGAGCGCCGACCATTTGGAATTTGCGAAGGCATCCGGCTCAGCCCCAAGCACGTAGCGTTGGGGTGAGGCGAAAAACTCAGCACCAATCTCAGACCGAACAATTGTTCGAATGGCTGAATCGGTGAGGGACATGACGGCCCGGCTGATACGCGAGCGCCCAAAGGGGCGACGCAAATCAGCGCCAGCGACGACGGGTTCCATGAGCACCCGGCCCGTTGGGTTGGGGATAATCTCTGGGATCACCCGCCCTCCGGCTCCAATGCTCAAGATAACGACCTTATCCATGAAATAGGCGACGTACTGGTTTGGGGTGCCCTCCAGATCGTATCCAGTAACCGCTAAGCCCGCTGAAAGAGCCCTACGGCGGGGGTCCCACAGGCCAGTTGCGGTGTGGGCCGATTTGACCTGCCACAGGATTTCAGGTTCACCCGCAGTTGTCTGGCCGTGAGAGACTGTGATAAAAGCACAAGAATGGGTCAGAGCGCTGGTGACCGCTTCATCAAAAGCCTTGCGGAAGTCGTTGGCGTTGACCATTTCATCTAGCCCGAATGGGTCTTCGGTCTTGCCGGGGGCAACAAATCTTTCAAAGTGAATACGATCAGCCAACACATCCACCGTTTTGGCTGGCCAGCCCAGCACTGACTCCATAGATCGCAGCTGGGGAGGTACCGAAATCCGCAAATCTTTGAGTAGCACTTTCTGATCATAATAGAGTTGCCTGCTCATATTGCGGTAGCGTTTAGCTTCGAGCTGGTTGCGCATTTTCTCGATGGCACCAATCTCAGATCCACCCAGCCGAGGGGTTGCCGGGGTGGCAATAGAGCTGACGGCGTGAAGCATCATACTGAAACCACCTGCTTTCTTCCTGGCCTGCGCCTAGTTATTTTTGCGCCCCAAAAGGCGAGGGTTGCGGCTTCCATAACGGTCACGGAGCCACCTTCGGGGGCCTCCCAACCAAAGCCACCAGCTTTACCGATAGACCGACGCGAGGCTGAGAGGACTTGCTGAGTTAATCCCTCCTGGCCTGAATGGGCAAGACCGCCCTCAACAACACCACGGTCAAACATAGCGTGAGCCGTAATGACCTGATCTGTGGTCGGAGTGATAATCAGCAGTTTGTTCTTCACACCAGCGTCCCGCAGAGCCTGAACCAGGTAACCAACACCCGCCTTACCATCAATCACGAACTGCGCAGCAGTGGACTTGCGTGCCACAAGGAACTCAACCAGCCAATCCGTGCCACTGGCCACCGGCTCAGAGCGAATAGCTTCAACGAATATGGGGCCACCATCAGCTGGCTTCCGGGCTGCCGCCAAGGCAACCTCAGAACCATCAACACTAAACCGAACACCAAAGACATCCTTCCCCTCAGCAGGCGGCTCAGAGACCAGCACCTTCCAAGCATCAGACCTAAACGCCTTTGAGGTAGCGGTCTTATCCCAGATACCCAAACCCTCACGCCTGAACGAGTCATCTGAGCCCAAGAGCTTACGCATACGCAAAATAGCTGTTTCGCTCGTGCGGTGCGGGTAGGACGGATTAGCCTTAGCCCACTGCACCCGAGAATCAGGGTTCGCGTTCTCATCAGCAGAGAACTCCACATAGAGAGTATCCGCGTCCCCAGCCAAAGCAGCTTCACGGCGGCTGGCAAAAACCTCCCCAGGGTCAGAAGGACGCGGAGGGGTACCCAAAAGGATAACTAGACCATTCTCCGCGGCGTTGGTAGCAGGAACCATGTCCTCCATTGCCTTTTCCGAAAGAATCTGAGCCTCGTCAAAGACCTCAACATCCACCTCAGCAAAACCACGGCCAAACCCGTTCTCACGAGCCCCAAAAAGGATGCGAGAACCATTAGCAAAGACCACAGCTTCCTTACCCGAACCTCGCTGAATAGTCTTAATGAAGGGAGCAATCTCAGGGCGATTAGCCACCCCCTGCATAGACCCAAACGTCTCGGAATGAGTACGAGCACGATGCGCCGTCCACAGCACCAAAGTCCTAGGCTGAGCAATACAGAGAGCAAACATAAGCCCAGCCATCATATGAGTCTTACCCACCTGGCGAGGGATAGACGCGACCGCCCCACCCACACCACACCCATAAACCCCATCGGCTCGCTTAGCGAAAAGAAGCTGCCCAAAACCAACCTGCCAACGATCCAAGGGATAGCTCATCCGCTGAAGCTGACGGGCAATCATCGGCCAGGCAGTAGTCTCTAACCCCTGAGGAATAACAAGATGCCTAGCAAGATCAGATAGCTTCCTCTGAGAAGGGGCTCTCCGCTGATAACTCATCCTCAGCATCCCCTCCCTCATCCCCGTACTGCTTCTCTAACTCCTCAAGTTCCTGAATTTCTTTAGACAGCAAAAGGTACTGGCGAGAGAGCGCAGCAAGATCACGGGCAAGAGTGTTCTCAGAATCAATATGGCGGGTAACCACAGACCGAAGCGCCTTAAGGCTATCTAGCCTACTGCCCGTCTCCGCCGCTTCCGTTACCGACCCTGCTACAGGCCGGGCAGCCAAGTCCAGAGGCTCCAGCTGCTTCTTACCAGCCACTCAGGACCACCCCCGAACACTAAATTACAAAAAACATGTGTGGAAAAAATCGAAATGACCAGGGCATCTGTGTATTTTCTCTGGGGAGATATCGCTATGCCGAGGGGCACTGGCAGGGGTAGCAGGGGAGGGGCACCTCCCCTACCCCCCAACACATCACCAAGGAACAGCTGTCGGAAAAACCACCGGAACTGCCCTATCAGTAGCCCTAGACCTCACACCCCGAGAAGCACCCAACTTCCCACCTAAGCGCTGATTGCACAGCCTGCAGATAACACGCACATTTTCCAAAGAATCCGTGCCACCTTCTGCATAAGGAATCACATGATCAACCTCAGGACTATTAGGCTGGCAAGACCGCACCCAATCTAAGGCCACCCCACACAAAGGGCAGGTATACAGCCCAGCCTCTAAGGCCTGAGCCTTAGCTTTACGGGCAATCCTCAGCCATTTGCTTGTTCCTGTTCGTGATGAAACCAAGGAACTCACCTCACACCGCGTCGAAGATCCAGCAGCGCGGCCCCGGCACTCGAAAAAAGCGCCAGTACCGCGCCAGCCTCAACCCGCAAGCCTTCCCCAAGGCTCCCGCACCTTAAACAACAAGAGCCCTCACCAACAAGTGAAGGCCCTCGAAGTTATTTACCGCTTTTGGATACAGTAAACCGATGCACTCACAACTTTAACAGCCCCTAGCCCCCGCCCGCAAGAACCTGCCCAAGATTTTCATTGAGCACCTGAGCCAGCCCAAGCAGATCACCTCTACCCCAAGCAGAGAAACAACACCGACACATCATGCCTGAGACAACATCAGCCTCCCACGTAACAACAAGTGCCGTATCCGAAACACGATCACCCTCCTCATCATAAGAAGCCCAACGGGTCTGCCGACACTCAGGATTAGGGCAAGGCCCCTCAACCGGAGTCTTCCGAGACGGATGCACATGCGCCTGAATCGACCTACACCAGAACTCCCACACCAGAACCCTCTCCTCCAGCCAATCAACCGGCAAACCATCAACAGCTTCAACCAACACCAAAGCATGATGCTGAGGGGTATCAGGTTCGCTAAATATTGCACAATCCATAACATCGTTCCGCAAGTCCAGCCAAAGAGCAGTCCACATCTCCGACGCCGCAACATCATAAGGAAGACCAGGACGGCCCCGCCCGACATTCGCACCACCAGCAGAGTTCGTAAGACACTGCTGCAACTGGTCAATCAGACAGTACTCCACCGGCGCATCCTCACCAATCCCTACCAAATCAACCCGACGCCGCTCCTTAGCCAACAGCCCCAGAGCGCTAGAAGCCCTCGAACGCAGGCTAGTTTCTTCAATACACCCCCAGCAACCACAACCAGGGTCATCAACAACATGCTCAGGCACCAAACCCACCACCTTTCAACTCGCACTCAATACGACCCGACACCCAATCCTGCGGCCGCCAAAAATCAAAATCAGCACCAACAGCACGAAACCCATCACCCCAACGCTTCTGCTCACCAGAGATACGCTCCTTGGCCGACTTGAGCTCCCGAAACAACAACCGACCCCTACCAGGATTCACCAACACCAAATCAGGAAACCCCGGCTGAGAACGCCGCGAATCATACGTGTGATACACCAACGAAAAACCCAACGACCGCGCCAACTCAACAACATGACCCTGAAACACACGCTCAGACCAAGCCAACACCTCGCGCTCGCGGAGTTCCTGGGCTGTCATCGTGAAGCTCTTGGGTACCGTGCCCTTGGGAATACGGGGCTTTGTTGGAGGCCCCCAAATACTCATAGGTTTACTGCTCATTGCTTTTCTTCTTTCTCCTTCTACGGCGCCTTCTTCTAGGCTTAGGTGCACTGGTGGCTTTCTCTAAGGCCACTGAGTCTTTCTTGTGGTTAGTATTTCTACTTCCCGTCCCGTCCCGTCCCGACAAACCCAGGTCTGCCACCGTGGATATCTGCCCGAATCTGCCTGATTCTGACTTCTGCCACTCAGCACGAACCCAGTCCGGCGCTTGGGCGATGGACTGCTCAAGGTTGTTCAGGTCAATCTCGTAGGTCTCTGCCTCCGGTGCCCGCGCCTTGTGGGGAGTCGTGGCCCTGGGAGCCGGCGCCGCAGGAGCCGGTTTTTCAGGCTCAACTGTGGCGGGCTCAACCTGGGTCGTCTCTACCGCGGTGGCGGGCTCGACGGGGGTGAGCGAGATTGTTGGTTCAGCGCCTGCTACCTCGATGGGGAGGGAGTCGCTGGGGGTGACCTTGACGTTGTGCTTTGCAAGGTAAGTGACGGTTGCTTTGGAATAGTACGGAGTCTCAGGGGCTGGTCTCAACGTCTTATCCCAGCTGGGGGCGTCGTCTCGCCTGGAGCTATTGCAGGTTTTACAGCAGACAACCATTTCCTCCGGTGTGGCGGAGCCCTGGCCTGGGTTGAGATGGTCGTAGGTGCCTGCGCGGCCGCTTTTGCGGTCGTTGTTCCAGTTGACGATTTGCCCGCACCAGCGGCATTCGTCACCGTCTCGTTTTCGGACGGGTACGGTCAGTTTGGGGTTGCGGTTATCTTGTTGTCGGCGGTTCCTCCAGAGTCTTTCTGCTTTCTCGACCATGTGGACTAGGTCTTCTTCTTCGATGAGTTTGTAAACGATGCGGCCTTTGGGGTCTTTCATGGCTGTAAAGATGCCGATGCGTAGCGCGAGGTCGCAGAGAACCTTATTACGGGCGAAAGAGCCGGCCAGTGTCTGCACCATACCCTTGGTGATAATGTAGTCGGTTTCATAGGCGGCGGCGCTGGTACCGCATCGGGTAATGAAGCCCGCGAACTCGTTGAGGATACGGTCGTCGGCTTCGGGAAACTCCAGCACCTGCAGCAGAAGCGGGTGCATAGCGAAGGCATCGGATACTTTGAGCCAACTCATGCTCTAGCTCCATGAACTCGAATGCGAGGTGTAGAGCTGCGGTCCATGGTGGGCTCCTTTGGATTGTGGTGTTCATTTTTAGAGGTGGGTGACTGGGACTTCTTCGATCCTGGTGAGCTGTTCCCTGACTGTGTGGTGAGGAAAGAACTCGGATGCTGTGAAGATTTCTTCCGCCCAGCTGTCAACGCTGTGCTCAGAGTCAGTTTTTCTTTCGTCGTGGGCTCCATCGATACGACAACAGGCGATGAAGTCTCCTGCGAAGCGGGCCAGGAGATTGAATCCGCTCATACTTAGCAGGGGTGTCCCGTAGATTCTGCATGCTTTAGAGAGCGGTGAGATATCTTCGGGGGTGAGCCTGAATTCGCGGGTGGTTTCTCCTGCGACGACTGCTTCGGAGGCTACTTGCGCCCACCGGTTCGGTAGAGTGAGATGGCGGGCATCAGCTCCGGCGAACTGGCTGATTCTCGCGCCGAATAGTTGCCCTTCCTCGGAGATACGAAGCATGGTCGATCGTCGGTACTCGATGTAGGTGCCGGTTTGGTCTTTACCTTTAGCTTCGCTTTCAGTGTGGTCGATGCTGATACGCAGGAGGTTCTCCTGGTCTTTTCGTGGGCGAAAGGTTTTAGTGAAAAGCAACGCTTCGTCTCTGTGGATAGCGAAGTCAGTTACAGCCCCTTCATAGTCAGCAAGGGGCAGTAACGCGATAGCCCAATCACCTGTCTTGCTGAACGCAGAAACGGCTAGCTTGCCGGTATGCGTGATATTCAGATGGATGACTTCGTGCATGGCGTATGCGCCGTCAACGCGGTCTTCCTCTTTGGCCTTACTCGTGAAAGGGAGCAGCGCAATGAACGCTTGGTTCAGGTGTTCAGAGCGCACAAATAGTTCTTCGCTCATTTTTGTTCTCCTGTCTCTGGGTCGTAGTCGGTCAGGTCGTCCTCTTGGAGCCGGTTGATGGTGGCCTGAACGTCAGGGTCATAGTAGAACCTCTTTCGGTGTGTAGCGGGAGGTCGGGTGGTAGGGCTGGCAGCTGGTTGATTTGGTGTAGAGGGTAATAGTTTTATTGGTCATGGGCTTTTCTCCTGTTCGTCGAGTATGTTGATGATGTCTTGGAGGCTGTAGCCTTGTGGGCTGTCTATTTGCTCGTGGTCGGTGAGGTAAGCCTGTAGGCGAGCTTTTGCGGCAGGGGCTAGGGGCTGTGCGGGGTTGATGGCCACGGTCGCTGCCAGGGTGAGCGCTGTTGCCAGCAGAGCAGTCAGCAGAACCGTGGCGAAGCCTTTAGCGGCGAGCGTCAGCAATGTGGCGGTCACTTGCGCTCCTGACAAAGAGTTCGAAAGCCTGGTTCAGGGTGCCTGTGATCTGCTCGATAGGTGCTCGTGCGTAGGTTCCGTGGAGCTCAACACCGTTGGTGCTGATGGTTACTGCTGCGCCCGCGTGCTCATGGGCGGTTCTGTGGGCTTCTTGAACCTTGCGGCGGGAGCGGGTGAGCTGGGCCTGCAGCTCCTTGGTCTTCGCAGTGAGTTCGGCGTTCTTAGCTCGCTCTGCTGTCAGTTCTTCCTCAAGGACCTTGGTGATGCTGGTCTGCTCGGCTTCAACCTTGAGTGCTCTGGTTTCTTCCTCCGCTTTTTCGGCCCGCTTGGTCATGTCCACCAGCGCCTGTTTCAGGCCTTCGTTGATACCGGCCAAGGTGTCGTAATTCTCGGCATAATCATTAAGCTGAGATTCAAGTTCCTTGATACGGGCGTCCTTGGCCCGCAGAGCCTGAGCCACAGCCGCAGGATTCGGAACCCGGCGCCCGGCCGGAGCAGGGGCCGGGGCGGGTGCCTGGGCGGCTAAAGCGCCACCGGCACGCTTCGAGTCACGGTAAACATAGCCACTGCTCATTAGAAGTTCACCTCATCACTAACAGCCTCAGCCTCAGTCCCAGGCAGAGACGGCTCCCAAAACGCCCAGGCCTGCCTGATAGCCTCACCCGGCTCAATACCGTAGACACTCTCTAAGAGCTCAAACTTGCGGGCGGCCCAATTCCCGTTCCGCGCCGGGTCATGCTCATTCAACCTGTAAAGATTGCTCGTGCCGGAGCTGTTAAAGTTGATGACCTCATATAAGAACAAAACGTAGGCGAGCTGGTCGATAGTTTTCTCAGCGAGCTTGGCGCGTCCCTTTTCCCGCAGGTCCTTATCCTCTGGGTCATGGTCGATACCAAAAATTTCCAGAACGGATTTCAGCGTGTAGTTTCTGTCGCAGATGGCAGCGATCAGGGCGGCATGAGCGGTGCCCTTGAGCTTGGCCGGCTTATGGATCAGCTCCTCCAGGTGCTCTTTGAACTTGGGGTGCTCCACGCGCAGGGCCAGCTCAACCTTTTCACGAGCTTCCTGCTCCGCGATTTCCTCAGCAGTCAGCTCAGGCTCAGCAGCCTCTTCCTCCTGCTCAATGAAGGCGTACCACTGGACCCGCTGAGCGCCGTGACTCAAGTAAGCCCGCAAGCAATCCTTACCGTACTCATCGAGGACTTTTTGAGGGATAACGTAGTTTGACAGTTCCAGCACTTCCTGCGGCTTCGTCGGCAGTTCGCTGTAATAGAAAGGCGGCAGAAATGTGTATTCAGGTGACCGGGTCTGCTCAGCATCAATCAGCTCATAACCCAGCCCGGTCAGGTGGGCGTGCAGCTTATCAACGGACTGCCGCCAATTCAGGGTGCTAGAAGCCCGGCTGGTAGCCTGCTTCCAGCGCCAATCATCACCGGACTCAGCGGCGGTAGTCAGATCCTTTGCCAGGTCGGGCTCATCGCTGTACTTAGCGATTTCCTCAGCCTGGAACAGGTCAATCTTCTTCTCCTTGACTGCTGCAAGAACCTGCTCACCTGCGCTCAGGAGCTGGGTACGACGGCGCACCGTCGAAACAGACTTAGAGGTTGCCTTAGCCACCTTCTCAAGGGAGTAACCAGGCAAATCAAGCATGGCTTGCATAGCCTGGCCCTCTTCAACTGCAGTTAGATCAGCCCGGTGAAGATTTTCGGTCAGCATGACAGCGATTTTGTCTGCATCACCGGTGAAACGGTCAGTTACCACCTCGCACGAGAGGCTAGACCAGCCCAAACGCCTAGCGGCGGCTAGACGACGGTGGCCAATAAGAACCTCATAGTCGCCCTCACGGGAAGGGTGAGGCACCACGAGAAGGGGCTGTAGTAGACCTTTCTCGCGCAGAGAATCTGCCATCTCGCTAATAGCCTGTTCGTCCCCTACATCTTCGCGAGGGTTCAACGGGCTAGGAAAGAGTTGGGTGAGCTCCAGGTCGGTGATAGTCATAGTAGTCATGGGTTGGGGTCTTTCGTGGGTGGAAACTTTTGGGGAAACTTACGGACAAAAAATTCGAGGGCTCTAGCCCATCGGGTTGCGGTAGCTGAAAGCTGGGCGGTTGCGGCGGGCCTGCCTGATCTGCTCAGCACTCAGGCCGTGCTCACGACGATAGGCCTGGATCACGCGGTCTACCTGGTGCGCTTCGGCGCGTAGCTCCGCGGCTTTCTCAGCCAGCTCCACCGCAATACGCTGGGTACTCAGCACCCGCTGTTTACGGAGCACCAGCACCGCTGGCTCACTGGCCCGCTTAACCCAGAAACGCGGCTCGGTGATACGGGGGTCGGGAAGAATACTCACCGGCCACCCCCAGAGCGCCCAAACGCCGGCATCGTGTAGATGAGCACCGGAACCAGGGCGAGGGCGGCCAGGGTGCCACCGTTGGTAGTACCGGGGTTCGCCAGCCCCAGAAAGGCCAGCAGACCCAGCAGAGCGAACCACGTTCTTAGCCTCATGCCGTCACCTCAAAATCGTTTTGTACGGCCGCACTGCCGTTCTCTTGCATCTTCCGAAGCCCCTCGCTGAAACCATTAGCAAAGTCCTCCACCACTTTCAG